>DASTZZ010000019.1 GCA_035764005.1 Terriglobales bacterium | reverse complement strand
CAAAGCAGCATGACGGGCACGGCTGCGTTGATACACACAACGAGCAAGTATTCACGCTGGCTGCGAGACAAAGTCATCGCGTACATTTCACCCAAGAAGGCTGCGTGTGTCTAGCAAGATTGCGAGTGGGTCGGAGAAAGTTGGCCGTTGGATGATCTCGGGTCCGGGACCCAGAGCCACCAAACCTCGAAGCCAGTGCCGCAGGCACGATATATGACAGCGGGGGTGGACCTGCTGTTGGGGAACCCTGAGTTAGTAGAACGAAGGGATCCGACTCCACTCTGCCGAAGTCCAGCGCATAGCTTTCGCGAAGTGCTCAGAAAAAAACATCTGTTTTTGACGCTTCGCGCGTTGCGCTCCGCTTGGCCTCACCCGAGCAACGCGAAACCCGCGCATGGCTACGAACCCGGGGCCTGCGGCAACAAGGTACGGGATTCTCTCTTCGTCTTACCCAGGGTTTCGCGAGGTCGGCGATTGCAACCTGCAGTCGCCGCACAGCCCACGCATCTAAGTCCAAACATTACTTTCCGCATGTCGATCACCCGACGGTTTTCGATCCGCTCAGGCCTGGCTTCGCGTGATCACCGTGCTAACCTCGGCATGAGGAGGCCAGCGATGAAACCGATGGTGCAGCGCGAAGGCGAGGGTCTAGTGTTCGACGTTATGGCGTCTCGCGTGTCCATCCGCGTTCGAGCTGAGGACACCGCCGGCGCGTTTTCGGTCGTCGAGATGCAAGCGCCGCCCGGATTCCAGGCGCCCCCGGTTCGGCACCGACATAGCAATGTGGACTGGTACGCCCTCATCGAAGACGGCGAAATCGTGATCGAGCTTGATGGCGTGGAGCATCGCGTGCCGCGCGGTGGGCTTGTCGTCGTGCCGCGCGGAGTCGCGTTTCGCTGGTGGAATGCGAGCCATGAACACGGAGTGCGGTGGCTGGCGACGTACACGCCCGGAGGGTTCGAGCGCTTCTTCGTCGATATGGTTGGTAGGCTGCGAGCGCTCGGCCATCCTCCGACGCCGTCCGACATGACGGCGATTGCGAGTTCTCTGTGGAAGCAATACGACGTCGAAACGGTTTAGGAGGCTTCACCATCCAGCAGCCGGTCGTTGTGAATTCGCGCGGGCGCGGTGGATCGATCCCGCTCGTGGCAAAGGTGAAGGACATCGCAGCTCGGAGCACTCTTTGGCTCTTCGTCATTGCGCTCGGTTTGGATCTTGGCGCCGGAATCTACGAAGCCAGAGTCGTGGTTCCGCTGTGGGCCGAGGGGGTGCCGGAGACGCTGGCGGCAGGGAATCCCTACGGCCGGGTGGCGGTCACTGCCGGCATCCATTTCTGGGCTTACCTGACATCGATAGTCGCGGTCCTTTCGGTGGTGGCGCTGGTGTTTGGTGTTATCGCGCCGGAGCCTCGGCGCAAGTGGCAGATCTTTTCGGCCGTCGCTGAACTCACTGTCGTCGCGATGACTCTGCTCTACTTCCGACCGACGCTTGTCATGCTGTTTCTGGGCCACGGCGCCGGTCTGTCTGCGAGTGCGATCGCGGCGACCGTGGGACGATGGGTGATGTGGAGCAGGGTCCGGATCGTCATCAGCTTCGTCGCGTGGTGTGCTTCGCTCCGCGCTCTCACCTTCTCGTGAGGCGAATTGGGCTTCCTGCATCGGGGCAGAATCGTCCGGCTTTCGTGACAAGGAAGGCAGACATTCCCTACTCGTTGGATGTCACTTTGGGAATGCCAATTCCTGAAATCCACACAAATTCCGGTTGCGACGGCTTTTCGCCGCTCGCACCTCGTAATACAATGCCGAACACCAAAAGCCATGAGTCTTTATGCTGGGAATAAGCTGAGGCATGTGCGTGAGACCCTGGGCCTCACGTTGCGCGATGTCGAGACCGCGAGCTCTGAGATTGCGGCGCGGCACGCGAACCAGGAGTTCTTCATTCCGTTCAGCCGGTTGGCGGAGATTGAAACGAAGGGACTGGTACCGAGCATCTACCGCATGTATTCGCTGGCGGCTGTCTACCGATGCGATTTTCGAACGCTTTTTTCCTGGTACGACATCAATCTTGAGGGCTTGCCACAAGACGGCAACATCGTGCCGATTCCCCGCACTCATCCGTTCGGTTCGGTACCGCATCCGGACAGTCTGATGCTGCCGGTGGCCATGGATCCGGCATTCGATGTGCGGCGCACTATGGATCTCGCGCGCATGATCCAGCGTTGGGGAGTGATTCCGCTGCAGTTTATTGAAGGCTTCCGGCGGGGATCGCACAGCTACGCGTTCGTGGGCACGGAGGATTTCACGATGTATCCCTTGCTGATGCCTGGGTCATTTCTCCAAGTCGATATGCGTAAGACCGAGATCCTGAAGGAAGGCTGGCGGTCTGAGCACGAGCGTCCGATCTATTTCGTAGAGACGCGCGAAGAATTTATCTGCTCATGGTGCAACGTGAGCGATGCTGGACAGTTAGTCATTCAGCCGCATCCTTTGTCGCCGGTAAAACCGAGGGTGTTTCGGCAGCCGCAGGAGGCCGAAATTATTGGCCAGGTGGTGGGGGTTGCGATGCGGCTGGGCGACTGGAGCCCGTATCCGCAGCACTCAACATCCGAAGTGCCAGCACGACTGAATTGAAGTGCAATGTGGACCAGTTGTTTGAGTCGACTGGGACCACCTTCGACTTGATTTCCAACAAGCGCGCGACCTGCCGCTGCCAGTCGCGGAAGCTCTCTTCGGATCCGCCAACTACCAGATCGGGAATCGGAGTGCGTAGCAACTGCGCATAAAGCTCGGCGTGGATGCGTGCGAGAGCGGCTTGGCTCGCGGTTTCGCCGTGGACCCGCGCGTGTCCCCAATGCTGATAACTGCCATCGTCATCGCGCAATTCCGCCACATAAAGAAGCTTGGCCAGGAGTCCGTGAATCCTGGGCAGCGTTCGAGTTTTGAGATCTTCAAGAGCGGAAAGACGCACACCCCGTGTTACGAATTCCGTAATCGTTAATTTTTCGTCTGAGTGCACGTTATTCGGTCGAATGAAGGAATGCTTCAGCGCAAATCCATTTCAGGAGTTGCGCTATGCGAAGGTTCCTTCTCATTGCCACCACTATTCTCGTGCTTGCTACGACATTGTCAACTGCTTCATTCGCGGACGGAGGCGATCCGATTCCGTTGTGTCCTCCCGATCAGCCTCAGTGCGTGATCGGATAAGCCGAGTCTTTGATTTTCTCGAAGGTCCGATGTATGGTGGCACGATCTCATGCATTGGACCTTGCAGAATGTTGTCTGGATCTTTTCCGGACTGCTCGAAGTATTTGTCTGCCTTGCGATGCTCCTGCGCGGAAGCTGGCGGGAATATCGTGTTTTCTGGTCGTATCTGCTATTGGAAGCCGTGCGCACGGGCGTGCTGTTTTCTATCGGGACGGATCACTCGCACTATCGCACATACTTCTACTCGTATTGGATCAGCGAATTGTGTGTTTGTGTCCTGGGATTCTTCGTCATACGTGAGATCTTCGCGAAAGCCTTCTCCGGACAGCTTGGACTGAAGCATTGGGGAGACTGGATATTTGCTTGTTCCCTAATTGCTCTTCTGGCAGTTGCATGCTTCAGCGGCGCCGATGCGCACGGCGATTCCAACCGCTTGCTCGCTGCCATTCTTGTCCTGAAATGGGCTGAATCCTTTGTACGGCTAGGCGTCTTAGCAGCGCTATCGATCTCGGTGCTGCTGCTCGGATTACCCTGGAAACATCACGCTATCGGCATAGCCGCAGGATTTGCCTTCTACGGCTCAATTGAGCTGACGATGCTCGCTACCCGACTACACCTGGGGAAGCAGGCGAACCGCTGGGTCTTTTGGGCATTCATGTTTGCGGGAATATTCGAAAAGGCCATTTGGGCTTTGTACTTCGTTCCCCGTCTGAATACGAGGCGATTTGAGTTGCGTGTGGGCGATTCTCACGCGGCAGCCAGCCTGCTTACAGCGCAAGAAGCTGCGGATGCGATTTGGGAGCGCTGATGCTGACGGCATGCTGGGTTATCGGAGTCCTGATGACCGGACTCGCGTTGGTCTGGATTCTGCGAGGATTTATAGTCGCCCCGCCTACAGAATTGACGGAAATCGACGTCATAGCCTTTCGCAATGTCCTTTCCCTGGAAGACAATCATGTGCTTCGCCAGCATCTCAGCGAAGGTGAATATCGGCAACTGAAACGTGCTCGCGTGCGAGCGGCGCAGGAATATGTGAAAGCAATTGCGGCCAATTGCGCCGCAACAATTGGCGTGTTGCGTGCCAGGGTTCCCGAAAATAGTCCAGCGCAGCGCGAGGTTTCATCTGTTGTAAATGAGGCGCTGCGGATCAGGCTTCTATGCCTCGGGTTCTGGCTCGCGCTGTGGGTAGAATTTCTACTCCCAAATCTGGAAATCCGGCCAATCCGGATCGCCGGCGGCTACGAGCGACTCCACTCGGCAGCGGAACGATGCTTGCGATCAGGACAGACACCCTCGGCGGCGCTGTAACGCGTATCAGCCTTCTTTCTTAGGAAGGACGGCCGAGCGTGTGGGCGGTGGCGGCTGGCGTCGCTCGCCAGTGTACATGCGGTCGATTCCGAGAGTGATTGGGGTACCGCTGTGCAGCCCGCTCCAGTGTTCCGAGACGACGATCGAATTGCCAGGATTCTGCGCGTCGTACTTCACTGACGTAGGCACGCCTATGCGGCAGTTGTGAAGATCAACATGCTGTCGCAGATGAGTGACATCCTGCGACGCTTCATACTGCACTCCAGCTACATCGTAGTTATAGATGAGGAGCTGCTGCGAATTCGGCGCATCCGGATGCAGTTCGACAACGTCAATCACGGTTCCATCGATGATCCGTCCGACGCGATCGAGATACTCACGACGTTCGCGCTCGTGGTCTTCTGGCGTCTTCTTCTTACGAGTTACGAGATGCAGGGCGGTTACACCGCCGGCAACAATAACCCCACCGGCGATGGCATAAAGACGGAGAGAAGCTAGCATGACTTCCTTGACGTCCGGAGTAGAACTCGGAGGATACTTCAAGCTTACCGCGAGCGGCGATTTTCCTCTATCGAGGGAAGCACCTATTACCAAAAGGCAGTTTCGAGTTTCGGGTTTCAGGTTTCGGCAAAGCCAGCGGAGAAAGGCGTTTCGGGTTTCAGGTTTCAAGTTTCGGCAAAGCCATACGGGAAAAGCGTTTCGGGTTTCGGCAAGGCTTAACGATGACATCGTTGCTCAACAAATCACTCTGCGGAAGCCGCTTTCGATCTGTTTCTCATCGACGCTAGCAATCCATTTAACAAGCGCAGAACGGTTGCAGCTTTTGAGTCGAGAATTCGAAAATCCTCTCCATTCAAATAGCCGAGTTCGACTGAGATTTCTAATTGCGTCAGCACTTCGAGGAGAGAACCTCGGGAATGGCCGAGAAATTGAACGAATTCACCTTGTGTCAACCTCCCCTGGCCTTCGGCGATATTCGAAACGACGGATATCGCTGCACGCCTGACTTGTGAAGTTAAGCCATAAATCTCCTGCTTGGGGAACTTCTCTGATAATCGATACACCTCAACAGCAAGATTCTTTGCCTCCCGCCAAGCAACGAGATCTCGATAGGAGTGCGACATAGTATGGAACCGGCTTTGCCGAAACTTGAAACCCGAAACCCGAAACTGCCTTTCTCACATTCCGTCGTAGTTCGGCCCCCCGCCACCTTCAGGAGGAACCCACGTGATGATCTGATAGGGATCCATGATGTCGCAAGTTTTGCAATGGACGCAGTTGGCGAAGTTCACGTGAATTTGTTTGCCGCTTGGTACGTCGGAGGCTTCGACCATTTCGTAGACCTTCGCAGGGCAGAAGTGCTGGCAGGGGTTGCCATACTCGACTGTGCAGCGCGTGTTGCAGATGTCGGTGTCGTGAATGACCAGATGAATGGGCTGATCTTCTTCGTGCTTGGTGCCAGAATGATAGACGTCGGTGAGCTTGTCGAACGTTAGCTTTCCGTCGCCCTTCACTGGACCAAGCATGTGCTCTCGTCCGTAGCCGCCGGCAGGAAGAGTTCCGATATGCTGGAGCCGCTTGTGACCTGCGTGAGCCGCATAGCGCTCATGGAGTCCGCGACCGATGGTGATCTGCTGGATCGCGGTGTGGAACATTCCTTCGATTAGTCCCTTTTCGAAACCTTGATGGAAGTTGCGAACTTTCCATAGTTCCTCGCGAATCCAGCTCTTCTCGACGCGGGTCTGATAGCTCGCGAGCTGCTGAGCGCTGAAATTTTGTTCGAGCAAAGCGTCGTAGGCAGTCTCGGCAGCCAGCATGCCGCTCTTAATGGCGAGATGAATTCCTTTGAGTCGCTGTGAATTAAGGAATCCGGCCGAATCGCCCGTGATCATCCATCCCTCGCCCGCGAGCGGCGGAACCGCAAACCATCCGCCATAGGGCAAAGACTTTGCTCCATAGCGAATCATCTTGCCGCCTTGAAGCAATTCACGAACGAACGGATGCGTCTTGAATGTTTGCATCACGTGGTGAGGATCAAGACGAGGATCTTTGTAATCGAGTCCCGTAACGAAACCGAGCGAGACGATATTGTCTTTGCTGCCGTAAATCCAGGCGCCGCCGTACTCGTGCGTGGTCAAAGGCCAGCCCAAGGTGTAGATGACTTCGCCGGGAGCGATGCGGCCGGAAGGAACTTCCCAGAGCTCCTTCACGCCGACGCCATAAGTCTGCGGATTCCGATGCTTATCGAGATTGAATCGGCCTATGAGTTGTTTCGTGAGCGATCCGCGCGTCCCTTCGCACAAGATCGTGATCTTCGCTTTGAGGTCATAGCCAGGCTCGAAATTCGACTTTGGCTGATTTTGTTTATCCACGCCCTTGTCGTCGGTGCGCACGCCGATCACACGATTGTCTTCGACCAGCAACTCCGATCCGGCAAAGCCGGTAAAAACAGTGATACCTGCCTGTTCGACCTTCGCACCGAGCCATTTGACGAATTTGTTGATTGAGATCACGTAATTGCCGTGATCGCGCATCGGCGGAGGCGTGATGGGAAACTTGAACTTCGATTTCTCAGTTAGAAAATAAACAGCTTCTTTTCCCACTTCGGCATCCAGCGGAGCTTCCTTCTCAAAGCCTGGTAGAAGCTCACGCATGGAACGCGGATCAAGAAGCGCACCGGACAAACAGTGTTGTCCTACTTCGCGGGCTTTTTCGAGGACATATATATTCTCTTTGCTGAGTTGCGCGTCAGGATTGGATGAATTGTGCTGATCAATTAATTGAGACAGCCGCAGCGCGCAGGCCATTCCCGCTGGTCCACCGCCCACGATGACTACATCAGCTTCCATCTGCGGACGATCTACATGGGGAAGCGGGGTTCGAAAAATCATTTGTTATTTTTTGAAATTTCTAGCCGATATTTTACGGAACTACTGACCAGCCTTGGCCTTCTTTACTTCCTCAGTCAACGCTGGCACCACGTCAAACAGATTGCCGACAACCCCATAATCCGCGATCTCAAAAATCGGAGCTTCTCCGTCCTTATTTATCGCGATGATGCTGCGCGCACCCTTCATCCCGACAATGTGCTGAATTGCTCCGCTAATGCCCAAAGCAAGGTACAACTTCGGAGCTACCGTTTGTCCTGACGATCCGATCTGGCGATCCATGGGTAACCAGCCGGAATCGCATATCGGACGCGATGCTGCGATCTCGCCGCCGAGAGCATCGGCCAGTGCTTTGGCGATTTCTATGTTCTTTTGTTCTTTGATCCCGCGTCCGACAGAGACGATGATTTCGGCTTGTGTGAGATCGACAGCCTGCTTGGCTTCCTTGAAGATCTCCAGCGGCTTTACGCGGATAGAACTGGCATCGACGTGGGCGGCAACCTTCTCGATTGGCGCTGCACTCGCGCCCATTTCGACTTTATCGCCACGGAAAGAGCCTGCCTGGAAAGTCGCGAAGTGTGGCGGATCGCAAGAAAACGAAACATCGGCGGCGAATTTGCCCTGGAACATCTGGCGCGTGAAGACCAGCTTTGTGCCATCCTTCCGATATCCGATTGCGTCGCTAATCAGCGTGCGTCCAAGTGAGGCGGCAAGCTTTGGCGCGAAGTCACGCACTTGATACGTGTGCGGCATCAGCACGAGCTTAGGCTGCTTCGTCGAGATGACTTGTCTCAGAGCGGCTACGTACGCGTCCGCGGTATAGCGCTCGAGCTGTGGCGATTCGATCGCATATACCTTTGCGACTTTCGCTTTCGCAATCTCCTGCGCGACAGAATCGATGTTGCTGCCAATAACGGCGGCTTCGAGTGTCCAGCCAGTCTCGGCAGCGATGGCCTGTGCGGCTGTGAGAGTTTCAAACGAGACCCGGTTCAGCTTACCTTCACGTTGTTCGCCAACGACGAGAATTGTGTCTGCCATTCGATCCTTATCAACCAAAGAGCGAACACGGAGGGCACAAAGTACTCACGAAGGTCACAAAGATAAATCTCCGTGACCTTCTCTGTCCCTTGGTGCCCTTCGTGTTCGCTCTGGTTTTCGTGAGAACGCGCGGCTTATGCAGCGCGATCACTCTCTTTGAGTTCGTGTTCTCTGCGAACGCGTTCAATCTGCTCCTCAATCGGTCTGGCCAGCGGCGCACGCAGGTGCATCACGCGTTGCCGCTCGATGAATCCCCACGCAATCAGTCCTAGACCAACTGCGATGGATACCGCGCACATGGTGCTGAAGAAGACCTCGCCACTGCGCACATCCCATCCAACCCACAACAGCAACACCCAGGCGAAGATCAGCAGGAACATTCCGAGCACGATCAGAGTGCGGGTAAGGTTTCGGCTGTCTTCTACTCGCGATTCCAAATCGGGACCGTTGAATGCAAGGCGGTCGTGCTCGCGCCGGACCTCGTCGTCCTCAAAGATGCCCTCTTCCAGCCGGCTCAGTGACTCCCGCGGATACCGCTCCGGATGTATGTCCTTCCCGAACACATGTCCGTGCCTGCGATGTTCTTCGACTTCGCGGTCATCGCGATACACACGATCTTCGATTTTGTGGTGCTCTTCAATCGCGCCTTGATTTACGGTGCATCCTGACTGCTCATCGAGCCGCTTCAAGGTGGTCTGCTCATCGACGCGGTTCAGTTCGTCTCTCTTCTCTGGTAGCGCCATCTCACCCTCCAGTGCTGATTTGTAAGCTCACCCGGGTACGACGCTGGCCATCGGCCAGAAGTGAGTCTTCTATATAGAGGTGTGATGCATCTACGCTGCTTTGCGTTCAGAGCACGCGAACTTCATTCTTGAGCTTGTCCACCAATTTCTTCGCGACTTCGGTCGGCGATCCCTCCAACATCTCTGTTTTCTTTTGTTTCTGAGGAATGTACAGCTTCTCAATTTTCTGCAGATTCGGCCCTAGAGCTTGCTGAACCTCAGCATGTGTGACTTTGCGCAGCGGCTTGTTCTTCGCCTGCTTGATTCCGATCAGCGTGGCATAGCGCAGTTTGTTGATGCCCGATTGAATCGTGAGCACCGCCGGCAAGGGCATTTCGAGGTGCTGGAAGAATCCCGATTCCAGCTCGCGCTTCAGGCGAATTCCCGAATCGGTCTTCTCGATGCTCATAATGATGGTCGCATGCGGCCATCCCAGAATTTCGGCCAGCAGCACTCCGGTCTGCGCATAGCCATAATCGTCGGATTGCAAACCGGTGAAGACCAGATCAAACTGCTCGTCCTTGATTGCTGCCGCAATTGCCTTCGCGGTATTGAGAGAATCAAGTCCGACAAACTCTGCGCCTTCGAGGTGAATCGCGCGATCGGCGCCTTTAGCCAGCGCCTCGCGCAAAACCTGCTGCGCACGCGCGGGCCCAGTGGTGATAACGACGACCTCGCCGCCGTGCTTCTCCTTCTGCCTCAGCGCCTCTTCAAGCGCATACGCATCAGGTTCATTGACTTCGTAGGAAACGTCTTCGCGAATCCAGGTGCCGCTCTCGTTCAGCTTGAGAGGCGCATCCTTCTGCGGCACCTGCTTCATGCAAACCAGGATCTTCATCGTTTAGGCACTCTGGGCAAACTAGTGAGTATAAATAATGAACGGATTGCAAGCGAGATCGGGACGTGGCTTACTTGGAGGGCTGAATCGCGAGTGGTTATTCCAGAAACGCCACAGACTGTATCCCCACAACCTCAAAACGTTTGCGACAGCGCATATTTTTGCAGGCGACCATGTCATCTCTGCGGACCATATAGGAACGTGCCTTGGCGAATCTGGCCCGATCGCGCTCATCAGCGCGACCAGGGAGCTGGCGCTTCTTGGTACGCACTAACCACGAGAGCTCATATTCTCCTGACTGCCGGCAATGCGGACAAAGCAGCGTATGCGACCGCTTCTGCTCTTTCTCATCGAACATCTCGCGCTCTTCCATGCGGTTCCTCCGGCCGGTCGCCAGAGGCGATTATTGCATAATGGCGGGAAGCAAAAGCTGTGCGGCTGAGCCGAATAGGTCAGTACCGTCTGGGCCAGCGGATCGGTAGAGCTGTGTTGTGCAGTCAGTACCGTCCGCGGGGTAGCGGATGGGTGACAATATGCCAAAAAGAAAGAAAAAAAAGAAGTTCAGCGCAACAAAAGCGGTAAAGTCTCTGGCGCGTGAGACGATCGGGTCGCCCCCTCCTGTGCAGCGCATTCCCAAGCTGAAGGAATCGCGCAAAGAAAAAAAGCATAAGCCCACATTGGGAAAAATGTTGGCCGAAGAATAGCGCGGATTCGGACTATTGCGATGGTGTCGGATGCGCCGCCTGCGCCGGCTGCCCAGTCGGCTCGCTCATTGTCGGCGTGTTCTTCCCGCGTTCGGGATCGTAATCGTGCTTTACCATCCATTCCTTGTAGCGGTCGATGGGCTCTGTGGCCAGCATGCCGTTATGTTGTAGGTAGGCAAAGTCTTTCATCTGTACTTTAAACCTGCACTTGTCATACTTATCAGCCTTGCCGAATTCGGGCATTAAGACTTCGAGTTCCTGGTTCGGCTTCTTCCACTTCGCGGGAAAAGTCTCAAAGCCTGATGACGTTTGCAGCCGCTCGGCGCAATCGAACTGAAAATCCATGCCCCGCGCCTCACTGTTCTCGAATAAGTTGGCGCGCCCCTCGCCCTTTGCCGCCTCTGCCACGCGCATGCGGTAGAAGGTAGTCTCATTGCGTCGAAAGATATGCACACGCAATGGATATTCAGCGAGTTTCTTACTCTGCGCCGCGCAGATCACGACTGTAACAATAATGCTGATCGCCAGGGCATACCGACGCATAACCACTCCTGCTCCAGAAAGATACTGATCAGTGCGAAGGAGTGTAGCACGTCTCTGTGACTCTGCTGGATCGAGAGAGAAGGGAAATCTGGGAAGTCGGAGTGGACTTTTCCGCACGGGTATCACGAACTTAGTCCAACCGCTTGCTGGTCGCTCGCTGGAGCTTCGGTTTGGGCTTGTCCTTGCCTTTGAGGTTGAGCGCTACTGCAGCGCGAATAAGATCCTTCAACGCCGCCTCATTGATCTTGTCGCTTTCGTGGATGTCGATCGCGCGCCGGACATTCCCGTCGAGGCTGGAGTTGAACAAACGGGAAGGATCCTTCAACTCAGCGCCTTTGGCGAATGTCATCTTGACGACACTCTTGTACGTTTCTCCCGTGCAGACGATGCCGCTATGAGACCAGACGGGTGTTCCGGGATTCGTTGCTTTCGCCCACTTCCACTCTTCGACAATTTCAGGATCTGCGGCGTGGATTATTTCGCGCACTTTCGCGAGTGTCTTCCCGCGCCAGTCGCCTAGTTGTTTGATCCTGTCGTCGATTCGTGCGGACGCAGATTCCACTGCAATCGCCTTTTTGGTGCTCATGTACACCTCCAATCCTCACTGGGGCACTTTCTTACGCCGGTCTTTTCCAGAACAGCCGTCGAACGACATGGCCCTTCCACATCCAGAGTCCAGAAAGGACCATTATAGGAACGAACACATACCGAGTTGGGTGAGCGTACTGTGGAATTTTGTCAAACGGACTATAGATATAGCCGATGATGGGAATGGCCAGGATGATGTGAATCCAGCGAAATATCGTCCGTTGGTTCATAGTTCCTCGATTTAGGAGTTTTGAGCCGCTTGAGGCGGCCACTTCGGTGGTTCAATCCCGAATTGTTTGGCGTACTCTTTGTGCAGCCGCTGCCAGCCATCGAACTTCATTACTTCGGCTCCAGCGATACGGCCGATCGGATTTCCGCTGAGAAGGCGATCCAGAACGTCGAAGCAGATGTGCCATCCGGCAGCGCCCATTGCGACAAACCTGCGATTGAGGCTGTGCCACATCGTGAGGCGCGTACCGCCGGCAAAAGGTTCGAGTTCCCACCTAGTATTCGCGTCGCCCCAGCTGTACTCAAGCACTTTCGGAGCGTCGGCTCGCGTCACTTTTATTTCGGAAACCTGTGACGTGAGAGATCCCACCCAGCCGAACTTCACCGTGCTTCCCACCGCACCCAGGCTCCGATCAACCTCAAAGGGAGCCCACTCGCGCAGATGCGCCGGCTCGGTGAGGGCTCGCCACACTTTTTCCGGCTTGTGGCGCAGCTCTCTCGTGAGAATGAGCGTCCACATTTCTCCGTCTTTCTTTACCTGCGCGCC
Source organism: Terriglobales bacterium (assembly GCA_035764005.1). Classification (NCBI taxonomy): domain Bacteria; kingdom Pseudomonadati; phylum Acidobacteriota; class Terriglobia; order Terriglobales; species Terriglobales bacterium. The sequence goes on along the minus strand of DASTZZ010000019.1, from coordinate 196,247 downwards.
GCTGGCCGGACCCGGTGTGTACTGCTCGCGATCGGTCATTTCGTTCTCCTGGTCTTATCTTTTATTCGTGTTGAGGAATCTTCTCCCATGTGATCGAGGTGGCGTTCGAGAGCGTCGAGAAAAGCGGACCAGAATCGACGCAACTGAGGCAGCAACTTATCCGCTTCCCGAAATCGTTCAGCTTGCCGCTCGCGATCGCTCACGTGGTTTTCCTCAACCCGAATAGCGTGTCAACTGGGTGATCTGAATGAGGTTGCCGCAGGTGTCTTTCACCATCGCGATGGTCGAGCCGGTGACGTTGGTTGGCGGCATCGTGAACTCGGCGCCGCGCGCCTTGATGCGCTCGTAGTCGCCTTGGATGTCGGCGGTGAAAAACATGGTCGCGGGCTGGTTTTGTTGAAAGATCGCCTGCTGATACGCCTTCGCCGCAGGATTGTTGTTCAATGCCAGCTGCAGCTCAGTGCCGTCCGGCTCATCGGGCGAGGCCACCGTGAGCCAGCGATAGGGACCCTGGCTGAAATCCGTCTTCTTGGCAAAACCCAGTACCTCTGTATAGAACCGCAGAGCTTTGTCCTGATCGTCCACATATACGCTGGTCAATTTGATTTTCATTTCGTAGCTCCTTAATCCGATTCCCGTTTTGGGCTGCGCCGCCTTGTTCTCGTCTTTTTTTTCGGCGTTGTTGGTTGATCTTCATCCATGCGATCGAGGTGGCGTTCAAGGGCATCGACATGAGCGGACCAGAAGCGGCGAAACTGTGCCAGCCACTCGTCAAGCTCCTGAAATGGTCCAGGCTTCAGCCGGTAGAGACGACGTTGTGCATCTACCGTGGATTCCACGAACCCGGCCTCACGCAGGACGCGCAGATGCTTTGACACCGTAGGCTGCGGCATACGAAGTCGACGCTCAATCTCTCCTACCGACTGCTCTGACGAGGCCAGCAGGCTCAAAATCGCGCGCCGGTTCGGCTCCGCTATGATTCCGAATGCAGATTCCACAACAGGTATATACTCCAATAGGAATATGCCTGTCAAGATATATTATCAGGCTAAGGCAACAGGTTCTCGCACCGCGAAGCCGAAGGCGGACTTGTCGGCTAGAGCGTTGGTTGATTGCCTTTGGAGTTTCCCGGTATCTGCAGGGGCGCCATTCGAAGACTCGGCTTGATTCTCTGGTTTGCTGCAGATACAGCCGTTGGACAGCTCCGAAACTCCTGGTTCTGGGGAACCAGTGGAATGTGGGCTGCGTCCTACTATGTAGGAGTAGTTACGATGTTGGCGACCAAACATCGCGTGCACCACAGCGGCAAAGACTCGCGTTGGCTCCGTGATCGCCCACCCCGTGAGTCCAATCAAGCGAATATCGCTGAGCGCCTCACCCGGATATTCGAGCAGCTCGCGACCGAATCGGGCGGATGCAATTTCTCAGTCGTATTGTGGGACGGCTCGCGATGGAGCTCGGGACCGAACTCCCGGTTCACGATTGTTATTCACAGTCCACAGGCACTGCGCGCGGTTCTCACTCACCTGAGCGAACTGCGTCTCGCCGAGGCTTACATCTTTGGCGACATCGAAATCAAAGGCGATTTCGCCGCAGCGATCTCGGTCGTTGAGCGGATTCTCACTCATCATCACAATGGTCTTGAGCAGATTCGTCTCGCACTGCCTCTTCTGCTGAGTCTTCCCAAAGCGGGACACGATGGACGCCCGGCAGAGCCGGTTCATTTGCCGGGTCGGATTCATTCCGAGCAACGGGATAGTGCGGCCATCCACTTCCACTATGACCTATCGAACGATTTTTACGCGACCTGGCTCGACAAGCGCATGGTGTATTCCTGTGCCTATTTCGAGGACAAGCGAGACGATCTCGACAAAGCGCAAGAGCAGAAGCTTGATCACATCTGCCGCAAGCTCCGGTTGAAGCCTGGCGAACGGCTGTTGGACGTCGGTTGTGGCTGGGGAGGTCTGATCATCCACGCTGCCGCCAATTACGGCGTAACCGCGACTGGAATCACCCTCAGCCGCGAACAGGCCAAACTGGCGGCGGCCCACATTCAAGCTGCAGGTCTCAGTCATCGCTGTTCGGTTGAATTTGGCGATTACCGCGAGCACAGGGTCTCCGACAAGTACGACAAAATCGCCAGTGTAGGCATGTTTGAGCACGTAGGTGAAAAGCATCTGCCGGAATATTTCGTGGCGATCTATCGCCTGCTGCGCAGTGGAGGAGTGTTTCTCAATCATGGGATTGCCGCAGGCAGCAACACGTCAGAAGGACGCAATCCATTCCTCGCGCGCTATGTATTTCCCGACGGAGAACTGGTGCCGATTCACACAACGCTTGGCATCGCTGAATCAGCGGGCTTTGAAGTGCGAGATGTAGAGAGCCTCCGTGAACACTACGCACTCACACTCGATCGATGGCGGAGCCGGCTGGAGTCACAACACGACAAAGCTCGTAATTTTGTGGATGAAACAACGTTCCGGACCTGGAAGTTATATCTAGCAGGATGCGCACACGCGTTCAGCACGCGTCGTCTGAATCTGTATCAGGTACTTTTCAGCAACTCCGGCAGCGGCTGGAGCGGCTTGCCCTTCACGCGCAAAGACTGGTACTGCAGCTAACGCACTCAGCAGTCGAAGTCTTCAAGCAGTCGGTTCACTGAAACAGAGAATGTAGCCGTCAGGATCTTCGACGTAAAAATCCACCCACGACCACGGTCGCTCTTCAACCGGTCTGATCACGTGCGCGCCACGCTCTTGCAGTTCGCTTAACAAAGACCGGATCCCGGATACCGAAACGTACGCGTCCAGATGCTCATTCTGCCTGCGGTGATCTCTTTCGCCGGCCAGCCTCGGCGCATTCTCGAGGTGGACCGAGAATCCGTCGCGCCTGACCGCTGCATAGAAAGAGTCATAGACGAACTCGAGCTCGAAACCAAGCTTTTCACAGTAGTATGCGATCGCTCGCTGCAGATCGTCGACGAGAAACTGCGGGGCGATTCCCATAACCTCTGTTTTGCCGCGAACTGCTATGGTTGCCACGCTACATCGCCGCATTGCGCAATCCGGCGATCCAGATTCTCGGACACCCACGTGGTCGCGTTTACAACTACCGGATGGGCCTGACGGCCGAATGGCCTCAAGTTTTCGACGAAGCAGCCCGTCTGGATAAGGCAGTGGAGATCGATGGCTATCCCGATCGCCAGGACTTGAATGTTGATCTGCTGCGACTGGCAAGAAAAGCAGGGTGCCGCATTTCGCTGGGCACAGACTCGCATGGTCCGACTCAGCTTGGATTTATGGAATACTCCGTCACCGCAGCTCTGCAGGCTGGAATCAAGCGCGATCGAATTCTCAACTTCATGTCCCTCGATGAGCTGAAAACCTGGGTAGGAACGCTGCGCGAGCCGAGCATCCCACTGAGACGGCGAGTACCCAGACTCGTGGCCTCTTAGTGACGGTGCGACCCGATTGTTTCACTGCCCATATACGGACGCAGAGCGTCTGGGATTACCACGCTTCCATCTGCCTGCTGGTAATTCTCGAGTATCGCCAGCCAGGTGCGCCCGACGGCAAGGCCGCTGCCGTTAATCGTGTGGACGAATTCTGTTTTCTTCTTTGCCGCTGAGCGGAAGCGAATGTTGGCGCGGCGGGCCTGGAAGCTTTCGAAATTTGAGCAAGACGAAATTTCCCGAAACAGGTTCTGTCCGGGCAGCCATACTTCGATGTCATAGGTTTTGGCGGAACCGAATCCCATGTCTCCGGTGCAGAGTGTGACGACGCGATAGTGGAGTCCGAGCCGTTGCAGGATGATTTCCGCATCATGCGTCAGCTGCTCGTGATCCTCGTAGGAGCGTTCCGGATGCGCGAACTTCACCAGTTCAACTTTCTGGAACTGATGCTGGCGGATGATGCCACGCACGTCTTTGCCGTAAGATCCGGCTTCGCTGCGGAAGCAAGGCGTGTATCCAGTTACCGAAATGGGAAGCTTGCTTTCATCTAGCGTTTCGTCACGGTAGAGATTTGTGAGCGGGACTTCCGCGGTGGGAATCAACCAGAGGTCGTGATCCTGAATGCGAAACAAATCGCCGGCGAACTTGGGTAGCTGTCCGGTGCCGTACATGGACGCAGAGTTCACCATGTACGGAGGTAAAACCTCGGTGTATCCATGCTCACGCGTGTGAACGTCCAGCATGAAATTGGCTAGTGCGCGCTCAAGTTTCGCGCCCTGACCCCAATAAACGGCAAAGCGCGCGCCGGAGAGCTTGGAGGCGCGCTCAAGGTCGAGCACGCCGAGCTGCTCGCCTAATTCCCAATGTGGTTTTGGCTGAAAGCTAAATTTCGGCGGCTGCCCCCAACGGCGGGTCTCAACATTGTCATGCTCGCTCTTTCCCACTGGCACGCTGGAGTGAGGGAGATTCGGAATCTGCGACATCGCTGTTCTCAGCTCCTCTTCCAGTTGGCCCGCGAGCTTCTCCTGGCGTTCGCCTTCCTCGCGCAGAGATTTGGTCTCTTCCATCAACGCTGTGGCATCTTCGCCGGCCCGCTTGCGTCGTCCGACTTCCTCTGACTTCTTGTTGCGCTCAGCTTTGAGAGACTCAGCAGCGGTGATCGCCTGCCTCCGGCGCGCATCGAGATCGCGAAAGCCGCCCAGCAGCTCCTGCGGATTCATTCCGCGCTGGCGCAGCTTTTCTTCCACTTCGGTCAGGTGCTCACGAACGTAGTTGAGATCGAGCATAAGAGAACTAATGTACAGAATTCCTCGTTCCAGCGACAAAATCCGGCATTGCTCCGCATTCGCACTTGCCTGAGTAAATCTTTCCCAAAGCGGCAAGGCAACCTTCTTCTTTGCTCGCAACTGACTGATCCCAGTGCCTCTATCCCGAACTGCTGATCAGTACTTTGGCCATGCACCTGCAACCTTAATGCTGCGCTTAGGGAGAGTACACGATGAACGTTGCGCGAAAACCCGCTCGGGAAAATTTGAGGGCAGGCGACAGAGTTCCCGAATCAGGAATTTACGATGTGATCCACCGCAACTGCCCGTCGCAGGTGATACAAGCCCTGTTCCTCCGAGGCGAAGTTCTGCCCGAATGCAGGTTTTGCGCCCACAAAGTGAAGTTTCAACTAAGTCAGGCGATGCCACACATCTCGGAGGATCTCGATTTTCGACGCTAGGAGTTCTAGGAGAGCGAGTGGGAGCAGAGTTCACGAAGGGCGTCACGGTCTGCCGCGGATACGCGCATGAATTCAAAGCCATGGCGCATCCCCTTTCGGTATCGCAGACGAGCGCTTACCTGAATGTCTTTTCGGGAATGTAGGCCGGGCAAGCGGATGGTGAGGTTTCGCGTGTCGTCGGCAAATCGTTCGCCAATCACAGCACCAAGACCGCCTTCGCTGAGATTGGTCGTATGGCCTTGCACAATCAACGGCTTTTTCAAATGCCGCGATTCCAGCGTGATCGGCAGATCAACTTCAAAGCGCCGATAGGCGCGCACACTATCGAATTCTGGAAGCGGTTCCGAAAGCGAACTCTCCATAGGTCCAGCAAGGTCCCAATCGTGGTGCACATGATCGATCTCGCGATCGAGCCGGAATCGGACCGAGCCTCGGCACGTTCGACAAAGCGGAAACTCCTCGCCGCGAATCACCAGCACCTCATGCATCGCACGATGCTGATTCAAATGTTTGACCAGATAAACGCCGCTCGCAGGAGCAAGCTGTCCGGGTTGGCACACTACACTTTGGGGATCCCCGTTGGTCACAGGACCTCGATGTCATCAAATTGATACCGCGCACAAACCGGGGAACCTCGGCCAGAGGAACTGCGACGGGACTTTCCTGAACTTACCTCAAATTATTATCACAATAGGGCCATCACGGAGATGTTAGCGAGAGCAGAAGCCGCGTGCTGCTGTTCCAGCAGAGTAGCGGCATCCGACCCGCGTCTACTTGAGATAACCACGTTTCACTGCCTTGCCAGCATCCTTCCTGCGGGTTCTTGCAGATGCTCTCGAGGATTGTCATCCTCGAAGCGTCTTCATGGCGAAGATTTTCTCAGCGTCGGCCCGTAACTGGCGAAACCTACAATTTATCTGAATTTCTTGACCCGTCCACGCAGCCGGAATACTCTTTAATTCGTGCCTTCTGCAGGAAGATATCTCCGTTTTGGAATCGCGATTGCCATCATTGTCGGCGCGCTTTCGTACCTGGCGTTTACCGGTATTCAGCAGACTAAGAGCTATTACGTCACCATCAAGGAACTGCAAGGAATGGGCGACCAGGCGCACAGCAAGCGCCTGCGCGTCGCCGGACAAGTCGTGCCGGGCAGCATTCACCGCAAAGGCGCCGGAGCCGACTTCCAGATCGACGAGCAAGGGCTGAAGCTGCAGGTAGCCTATCGCGGCACCGAGCCGCCTCCGGACACTTTCAAAGACAACGCCCAGGCGCTGGTCGAAGGCTCCTACGGAACTGACAGTGTATTTCATGCGCAGCAGATTCAAGCAAAGTGTGCGTCGAAGTACGCGCCCGCTGCGAATCAATCCGGCACGATGACCCAGGCCGAGGCAAAGCCCGCCGCGCAGAGTTCCAACTGACGCTTGAGTGATTCTGGAGTCCATTCCGAAGATCATTCCCATTCTGAGCCGGCAGTCGTTCTCGAAAGCGTAAGCAAGCTTTTCGGACGCTTTGCCGCTCTCCATGATGTAAACGCAACTCTGGCAGCAGGACGTCTCTACGGATTGCTGGGCGAGAACGGAGCCGGCAAGACGACATTGCTACGCATCATTGCCGGATTGGCACGTCCATCTCGCGGCAGCGTGACCGTTCTTGGAAATCGAGATCTGCGGCAAGTCAGCGGCCGCATCGGCTTCATGGCACATGCAACGCTCCTGTACGAGGAACTTACTGCACGAGAAAATCTAGCCTACTTCAGCGGTCTATATCCGGAACGCTCGAAGGTTTCCGTGGATGAGCTCCTCGAGCGAGTAGGACTGGCGAACGTCGATCCCAGACGACGCGTCGGGCAGTACTCGCAAGGCATGAAGCAGCGCCTGGCGCTCGCGCGCGCAATGCTTTCCTCTCCCGATCTGCTCTTGCTCGATGAACCGTTCTCGAACGTTGACACCAGGTCGATTGCGACCATGGCCGCCTTGCTTGGTTCACTGCGGGATGGTGGAACGACCCTGATCGTCATCACGCATCAACTCGAAGCCCTCGCTCCAGTTGCCGACGAATGGATCACGATGCACGCCGGCACCATCGTCAAGCGAGAAATCACCGGTCCCTATTCCTCCTCAGCAGATGCAGAGTCGGTTCGAGGTGCGCGATGAATCTGGCGCGCACGGTCGCCTTACACTTGCGCAAGGATCTGCGCCTCGAGTGGCGGTCAAAAGACGCCAGCAACTCGATGTTGTTCTTCGCGTTGCTGGTGGTGGTAGTGTTTGCGTTTGCGTTCGACCCGCTCGCGGAAGAATCGCGCGTCATTGCCGGCGGCATCGCTTGGATCGCCTTGCTATTCGCCACCATCGTGGCGCTCAATCAAAGCTGGGCGCGTGAACTGCATAACAGCGTGCTCGACGCTTTACGCCTCGCGCCTGCTCCTCCAAATGCGCTTTTCTTAGCGAAGGTGATCGCGAATTTCATCTTCGTTGCTGTCATTGAGATTCTGATCGCGCCCGTCTTCACGGTCTTCTACAACCTGCGCGTAATCGGCTCGGGAGCGGAGCTCGTCGTGGTTGCCGCGCTGGGAACCTGGGCATTGGTGGTAAACGGAACTTTCTTTTCCGCTCTGTCAATTCGCACTCGCAACCGCGAACTGATGCTTCCCCTCATTCTTTTTCCCATTTCGCTTCCGGCGATCGTCGGAATGGTGCTCGCCACAACCAACATTCTTACCGGCGACGCCGATCCAATCAACTGGATCAAACTGCTCAGTGTTTACGATGTCGTGTTCACCATCGTGTCACTACTGCTGTTTGAACCGGTCTTGGGAGCCGAATAGAACAACCTGCGCCGCTGCTGTTTCCGAGTCCCTGCTAGCATTTATTCATGTCTGCGACTTGGAGCCTGCGGCTGCTCGAGTTCGATCGCGTGCGCGACATGCTGCTCGCCTACTGCGGCTCCGATTTGGGCCGTCGCCGCGTCGCAGAACTCGGTCCTCGAGATGATGTCGACTGGATTCTCCACCAGCAGCAGCTCACAGAGGAAATTCGAAAATTCCTCGAAGCCGGCGGAGCATTCGATTTCCATGGACTCGCCGCCTGCCGCGAGCTTCTGAAGAAAGCTCAGATCGGCGGAGCAACACTCGAAATTCCGGAGCTGCGCGAAGTCCTCACAATCGCCGATCGCGCAGACGAATGGCGCGCCATTGCACTCGAACCTCCAGCCTCACTCGACGGGGGATGGCCGGCGATTCGCGAAGGCTCGCTCGCGCTCGCCGATTTCACCCTGCTGCTTCGCTTCTTTCACGGCAAGATTCTTCCCGACGGCACGCTCGATGATCGCGCATCGCCGGAGCTGGCGCGCTTGCGGCGCGACATTGAGCGGCAGAAGCGCGAGATTCAGAGTTCGCTCCGCAGCTATATGCGCCATCTCGCGGAAGGCGGCGCGACACAGGATGAACTCATCACCATTCGCGGAGAGCGCTTCGTCATTCCCGTAAAGGTCGAGCAGAAGCGGCGCGTAAACGGCGTTGTGCACGGCGCGAGTTCCAGCGGGCAAACTGTTTTCGTTGAGCCGCTCGAAACCATCGAGCAGAACAATGAGCTTGTTCGCCTGCTGGAGGAAGAAAACGCTGAGATTCATCGCATTCTGCTGGAGATGACGGCTCGCATTGGCGAGCAGGCGCCTGCATTGGAAACGGCGCTCGATGTTCTGGCTGAAATCGAGTTGCAATTTGCCAAGGCGCGTTTTGCTCGAGACTACCAGTGTGTGCGGCCGCAAGTTTTGGCTGGACAACATGGAGTGAGTGGACAAGGTGGACAGAGTGGACGCGGCAAAGAGGGTTGGAACGCAGCCACTCACTTTCAAGTAACAAATGCACGGCATCCGGTTTTGGAACGCAACCTTCGCGAGCGTGGCGGTCGTGTGGTTCCTATTTCGCTTGAACTCGCCGCGGATAGCCGGCAGCTCATCATTAGTGGACCAAATACCGGCGGAAAAACCGTTGGTTTAAAAACCATTGGTTTGCTTGCGCTGATGGCTCAGTCGGGAATGCCGGTTCCTGCAGAGGCCGCCGCGATTCCAGTTTTTGATTCGGTGTTCGCAGATATTGGCGACTATCAATCGATCGAGCAGAACCTTTCCACTTTTTCGGCGCACGTCAGGAACATTGACCTCATTTCTAAAACAGCTACATCGCGCTCTCTGGTGCTGTTGGACGAACTCGGCTCCGCCACCGATCCGGAAGAAGGCGCTGCTCTCGCAGTCGCTATCGCCCGGCATTTTCTTAATCTAGGCGCGACCAGCATCATCTCTACGCATCACACTTCGCTGAAAGTTTATGCGGCCAATACTCCTGGCGTGGTGAACGCGGCGGTTGGCTTCGATGAAAAAACGCTGCAACCAACGTACGAACTGAAGGTCGGCGTGCCCGGGGCCTCGGCCGGCATCAATATCGCGCAGAGACTTGGACTGAACTCGCAGATCGTAGAGGCTGCGCGCCGGCGACTCGCCGGGCAAACACAAGACGTCGCGCGCTTTCTCGATCAACTGCATCAGCAGCTCGAAACGCTCGAACAAGAACGCAGTGACTTGCGCCGCCGCGAGCAGGAGGTCGCGCGCGAAAAGAGCCGTCTCGATCTGGAAGGCATGAAGGAGCAGCGTCAGCAGGTGCGCGAGATGGAGAAGAAGCTCGAACAGCTACTGCGGGACTTCGAGTACCAGGCCCAAGAGCTAATCAACACCGTCGAGGATCGCGCTGCTGCGCAGAAGATGTCGAAGGATGCGGAGCGCCGAGTCGCGCGGCTTCGTCGCGAGTTCAAGGAGCAGTTCGACGCGACAGTCGTCGCTCATCGCACCGGAGCAGATCGCGGCGATCCAAACGCGCGGCCGGGCGAAGTGAAGTATGTAGCTGAAGGCGACGTTGTGCGTTTGAAATCGCTGGGAAGAGAGGCTGTCGTCAAGCGCAAAATCGACGAGAACACGTTTGAAGTGGAAGCAGGCATTATGAAGATGCGTGTTCCCAAGACGGATATTGCCACGGTGGTCAGATCCGCTGTCGCGGAGCGCGCTGTATCCCCTGTCGCCGCAGCACGTGCGCGCGGAATCTCGGTGTCTCTCAAGAATGACGACAACGACCTGAGTGTGCCAACCGAAATCAACGTCATTGGGCAAACCGTAGATGATGCCACACGCGAAGTGGAGAAGTTTGTAGATCGCGCGTTTCTCGCCGGTATGCCGCGGGTACGCGTTGTGCACGGCAGCGGAATGGGCATCTTGCGCAAGGCTCTGCGACAGTTCTTGAAATCACATCCGCACGTTGCGACCGTAAACGAACCACCGCAAAGCGAAGGCGGAGCCGGCGCAACGGTCGTAGAACTGAGGATATGAATGCGCGAGCTATCCCTGACCGTGATCGTGCCTGACCGTTCCCACCGCGTGCGCGGTCTTTAGATCATGCGAGGAGATGCAGGAAGGTAAACAAGTGTAGGGGTATCTGCGGCGCTTTTGGAATCATTCGCGTACATCGCTCGCTTGGCCCGTACTTCCAGCTAAGTCACTGAGTGTGTCATACTTTCTTCGCCCACTTCGATCGACGTCCTTGGTGTGTTTATGCCTCCTTTGGAGCTGCTCAAGCGAGTGGGAACGAAGAAAGCGTTCAAACCTCAGAACGCGATCATTCTTTTGGTCGTGGGCGGGCGTTATGAAGGTCTTGAGCAGGTCCTGCGGAAGAGAGGCTATACGGTTGTCGTTCCATCCACTGCAGACCAGGCAGTGGCCCTCTGTCTTCACAATCCTATTGCCGTCACTCTGATTGATCGCGACTCACTGGCTCTGGACGGGGACTGGTCATTGCCTCACTCGCTAAAGATGGTTGCGCCGCACACACCGGTACTGCTCCTGCTGAAAGGCAGAGTGTCAAAACGGGAGGGAATTCCAGCCGGCGTCGATTGGATGGTAAGCGAGAAGGAGCCCTCGCAGGTCCTCGGCGCTGTGAAGAGACTTGTGCGTTTGAGCATGGAACGCATGCAGGCGCAATCCGCGCCGGAGGATGAGCAGCTTCCTCGCGGATAACACGGTTCTCAAAAATGCTGGCGAACCGCGTTCTCAGCTATACAGGTGGTCACTCTCAGCGTTGTAGATTCGATTCAGCCTGGCGCGAAAGTTCTCAAAGGCGATCTGCGCGCCGAGTTCCAGCAATTGTTCTTCTGAAAATTGCGCGCGTAACCTTGCGTAGAGATCGTCGGAGACGTTCGATGGCGTTGACGCCATTGCGTCCGCAAGTTCGAGCACGAGCCGCTCAACATCAGTAAACGCGGAGAGATCATTACCAGGGATAGCAGCTAATTTCTCCGGAGTAAGTCCAGCTTTTCTGCCTACGGCAGAATTGATGTCGACTCAAAACGGACAGCCAATGCGAGCGGCCGTCCTGATCTTTGCCAGTTGAGCGTAGCGCAGGGAGACGCGGCGCTTGCGACCCAGCGCCATTTCCATTCCAATGCCGCCCCAAACGATTCCGGGCACGCGCATCTGAATCTTCGCTGGAGTGAGATCTTTGCCGAACATCTTGCGCATCATCCCGTAGAACCAGCGCAGATGCCAAGGAGCTTCGCCTCGTTCAAGGCCAACCATTCTGGGCATGTGTAGAGACTCCGACAAAAGTATTAGTTCACTTATGTGGATGAGCGGGGCGGTTTGCATGACTCGAAAAAAAACTGCAGCAGTTCTGAGTTCGTGTGAAAAGCAAACGCAAGGTCCTTCGCCTGCGTCGCTTTGCTCCTTGGCTCAGGATGACAAGGCGTAAATGTAAACAGAATTTCGTGAAGTAAATAAAAACTTTGTCATGCTGAGGCGAACGCCGAAGCACCTTGCGGTTGGGGTTCGCTTTGTAAGAGCAAGAGCAAAGGCAACATCAAAAATCATTACACCGGGGCGCTGCCTGCCTCGATTGTGTCTGACGGGGGAGGTTCGCGTCTTGGACGATGCGAGCTTAGGCCTTTTTCAATCTTATCGTTGATACGGGTTTCGGCGAATTGCGCGGCAACGCGGATTGCGTTCTTGATTGCTGTTGCGTTAGAAGATCCGTGGCCGACGATGCAGATGCCCTTAATTCCCAAAAGGGGAGCGCCGCCGTATTCGGCGTAGTCGAGACGTTTCTTGAAATCGTCAAAAGCACGGCGGGAGAGGAGGAATCCTACTTGTGAGCTGATCGTCGACTTAAGCGACTCCTTCAACAGGAAGCGGACGGCAGAAACCAACCCTTCGGAGACTTTTAGTGCAACATTCCCAATGAAACCGTCACAAACAATCACATCGACGCTGCCGTTGTAGAGATCGCGGCCTTCGACGTTGCCGGCGAAGTTCAGCGGAAGCTGGCGCAAGAGTGTGTAGGCCTCGCGCGTCAGTTCGTTACCTTTACCCTCTTCTTCACCGATCGAGAGCAGTCCCACTCTGGGCTTGTTCATTCCGAAGATGCTGCGCGAGTAGATCTCGCCCATGATGGCGAACTGCTCGAGGTGCTGAGGCTTGCAATCGACATTTGCGCCAACGTCAAGCAGGATAGCGGCTTTTCCGGCCGACGTAGGGAAAACAGCAGCGAGTGCGGGACGATCGACTCCAGGCAACGTGCCCAGCACCATCTTCGCAGTTGCCATCGCTGCCCCGGTGTTGCCGGCGGTTACGAACCCTGCGGCACGTGCTTCGCGAACGAGACGCAGGCCGACACGCATGGAGGAATCCCGCTTGCTGCGCACAGCCGTCGCAGCCTTTTCGCCCATGCCGATTACTTCAGTGGCATGGATCATCTCAATCGGCAGATTGCGGACAGTGGGATGGCGCTCGATCTCCCGCTCGAGCTCTTCGCGTATCTGTGGCTCGCGTCCGACGAGCAGGACGCGCACATCATGATGACGACAGGCAAGTATCGCCCCTTCCACTTCGGGCTTGGGAGCCCGGTCGGAGCCCATCGCATCGACCGCGATTACAGTTGGCATCTGCGGAAGGGCGATTGTAACTTAGCCAGCCTTTTCCGTGTCGAAGATCTCGCGACCCTTGTAGTGTCCACATTTGGGACACGCACGGTGCGGCATCTTCTTCTCATGACAGTTCGGACACTCGGAGAGTGAGTTGGCGCTGAGATAATCGTGGGCGCGGCGACGTCCGGTACGAGCCTTGGAGTGCCGCCGTTTTGGATTCGGCATGATCTTTTCCTTAAGTTATTTCAATTTGTCTTTGATGTCGGCCAGCGCCGCCCAGCGCGGATCGCTCGGGCGCTCTTCGCAAGTGCAGGCCTCGACATTCAAATTTCTTCCACATCCGGCGCAGATGCCGCGACAGCTCTCGCTGCACACGACCTTCACCGGAAGCGCCAGCAGTATCTGCTCGCGCAGAACGTCTTCTAGCTGAATACCGTCACCGGAGTAGTATCCGATCTCAGTTTCCGCTTCCGAGATCGAGCGCTCGTCGTGGCCGGCGTCGATCCCTAGCGGCCGATAGAGCAGATCGAAATCTCCGCCTACCTTGGTCGGAACCGGATCGACACAGCGCGCACAGCGAACCTCGATGGTGGTCGAGAAATCGCCTAATACGCGGATATCTTCAACGACATTCTTGCCGCCGCGGTGCTCTTCCAGCAGCTCCGCGCGTCCTTTAGTGTTCAGAACTCCGGATTGCCGCAGCTCCGCGCCAAGATCGATAGTCCCCGGCGCAAGTTGCTGAGAAAACTCGACTTTCTTGACTTCCAGCTCTTGAAGACTGATGAACATCGCCAGCTACCCTCGCCTTCCGTTAGCAGGTGCCGGCTCACGCGGGAGCGCACAGCTCAGAATACGACCTGGAGGGCAAAACTTAAGGATAAGGAGGATGGAGCGGGGGTGTCAACACGGCAACCCCGCCACGATGGGGGAAAAATCGAGTTCTCAGAGAGTCCTTGCTTCTGCAGATGACTACTGCCAGCCCTGGGAGATTCCGAAAGAACAGCGATTAATACAGCCATTTTTTCTTTTTGCGGCAAGAAATCGCCAGATTCTGCCCGGATTTTGAAGATTTTGCTCGCAGGCAGGGAATTAACAGCGATTCATCAGGTGGGCGACGCAAGGCAAACGTTTCCAGTGACTTAGCTTCAGTTTGCGTGACGGAGCGCAAAAACATCAGGGATTTTGCAGCGATTCTTTCGTTCCAAATTGGGACAGCCTCCCCGTGCGTCGCCCGCTTCCGCACACGCTTTCTTTACTTTGACCCAGTCGGCAGGGCCAAGCGCGACACCCCACTGCTGTGCCCAATTGAGCTTTGGCAGATCGTCGAGGCTGCTTCTGCCAGTTCTTTCTCCTATTTACGCCATCAGAAGAACATCGGTTGCATACAATGACTCATGGCCACAAGCGAACCTGAAATCCTGTCTCCACCTAAAGTCCCTCGCGGCCTGACCGACGAGCAGCTCGATCACCTCGCGAGCGTGCTCGACGACATCTTCCACATCCCGGGCACGAAGATTCGCTTCGGCCTTGATCCGATCGTCGGACTCGTTCCCGGTCTGGGTGACATCATCACCGGACTGCTTTCATTTCTGATCGTCTTTGCCGCCTGGCAGCGCGGACTGCCCCGCATCGCACTCTCGCGCATGGTGGCAAACATCGCCATTGATACCCTGCTCGGGGCCATTCCAATTCTTGGCGACGTATTCGATACCGTCTGGAAATCGAATCGCATGAACTACAACCTGCTGGTGCGCTATCGCGGTGGGGTTCGACACGGACTGGTTACCAGAGATTGGTTATTCTTTTTAGTGCTGCTGGTTGGAATCGCAATCGTGGTCGTGCTGCCGGTCGTAGTCGTAGTCGGCATCATACATTTCCTCAGAACTACAGCGTGAAGCGGAATTCGATGCGCTGATCCCGAATCAGCACTATCGCGAATAAACAACAGAGTGCCGCATCTTCTGCGGCACGTTTGGGAATAGCCCGGCGTGACAACGCCGGGTAAGGGCAATTGATCGATGAGTCCCGCGTACTTTGCGGGAGGACTGTCTACTGATCGCTCGGAGAAAAGCCGGCCGTCCAGCCGAAATCGCGGGACTCTCGAGCTGTGATGCAATAACCGGGCATTTCATGCCGGGCTAGTCCCATCCGTGCCGCACAAATCGCGGCACTCATATTCGCGAATTTCTTAATTCGGGAAGATGGCTCATTCCGCTCCCCTTGCTACGGCAAGCACCTAATTACCTCCGTAATCTCACTGATTCTTCGTGCCACGTACCATACTTAGGTCGCCGTATGTCGCGACGACGAGAGAAGCGGAGCTTTCTGGCAGTGCCGGTGCGCGTATCGGGTAGTGACGCGCAGGGGAGAAGTTTCCGGCACGTTGTCTGCACGCTCGATCTCAGTGCGAAGGGCGCCCGCATCACCAGCCTCCAAAGCCTCACCATGAACGTCGGCCAGGAGCTAACCCTGGAGCATCAGAAGGACCGCGTACGCTTCGAGATAGTTTGGATCGGAGCGCCGGGCACCTCACGCGAAGGCCAGATCGGTTTGCGCACGCTCGAACCGGAAAAGAGATTCGCCGCCGTCGAAAACGAGATCGATGGCGGAGCCTACATCGATACCTGGCAACCGAATACCAAAGAAGAAAAAGACGACCGGCGCTCGGCTCGGCGGTTCGATTGCGATCGCGGCGTCCAATACTGGACCGATCAGAGTGCCTCTCCCATTTCGGGAGCACTCGATAACATCAGTCTCGGCGGGTGCTATGTCAGTACAAAATTTCCCCTCCCGCGCTACACACGCGTGCAGTTGATCCTTCATCTCTATGGAATGAAAATTCCCGCGCAGGGCGAAGTCCGCGCTTCCGACGATGGACATGGAATGGGAATCATGTTCACGACTCTCGAAAAAGAATGTGAACTGCGAGTGAAGAAGGCGGTACAGCGTCTCTCGCAGAGCACGCAATCCGAAGGACGGAATCGACAAGGTTCGGCCACCGATACGCAAATTCTCGATGAGATTCGTGCCTGGTTCGATCGAAGTCTCACTATGACATGGGAAGATTTCTTCGATATTCAAGTGCGTTCAAAAGGAAGCCTGGTAAGCGCGAGCCTGGACAAGGAAGCATGAGGGTGCAAATCAAGTCTTCGTTGGCAGTGTTGTCGGCTGTAGCTTCAGTCTTGCTGGCCCAGAGCGTCTGCGCGCAATCCCTCGGTGACATCGCCCGGCAGCAGTGCGAAAAAAACAAGCAGCAGGCCACTACCACAAACAAGGTGCTTACGAATGATGACCTCAGCACTGCCGATCATTCAACTGACACCAGCTCCGACGACTCGCAAAAGAAGAAGACCGTGAAACAGAAGCCCTCGGCAAGCGCAGAACAAGCGGACAAAAACGGCCAGCCATCAGCTGAGGAGCTCAAAGCCGCTATTCAGGACAAGAAGCAGGCCATTGCCGAAATTCAAGCCGAAATCACCAAGCTGCAGTCGACGGTTAACTACGTTCAAAACAATCGCAACATCTACACCAATGCTCCCGAATACAACGAGGCGCAGAAGAGAAAAGAGCAGGAAGTGAACCGCCTCAAAGGCGTTCTTCAAGAGCAACAGGATGAGCTAAAAGACCTTCAGGACACCGCGCGCAAAGCTGGCTACGGCAGCGCGATCTACGACTGAAGCTTTTCGAGATCAAAAGGAATTCCCGCCAAAATGCAGGCCCGAGGGGGCCGCAAGAAGCGCAGCCGCGTTCCGTTTTGCAATCCAGCATTCTGCAGAAAGAGCCCGTGCAGGCACTAGAGCATTTTTCTAGAACCTATGAACCGATGGAGTCCAGCAGAAACGCTGCTTCTTTGACATTGTCATTCCTCGCGCCGCCGCGAAAGAGAACCGGTCTTCCTGCTTTTGCTTTGCGCCGCGGGGAACCTGCTGTTCTTGGTAACGCGAGGAACAGCAGATCCCCCGGAGCGCAAACCCAGGATCGTTGACTCCCTACGCTGGGACCTCGCGCTCCGAAGGATGACAATGCAAAGAGGAATTCGACATTTCCGAGAGTGGTCTACAGTAACGGCAAAAATGCTGTAGTGTCCGTCCGGTTGCTTAAAATCAGCAGAGCGGGGGAATGCATGAAACATGTACTGGCTGACGCGGCGCTCGATCAGATATTTCGCAGCGCACGAACTTATAGCGGGTGGCAGGATAAGCCTGTCACCGACGACACGCTGCGGCAGCTCTACGAGCTGATGAAATGGGGGCCGACGAGTTCGAACTCGAATCCGGCGCGGTTCGTGTTTGTGCGCTCGCGCCAGGCCAAAGAGCGGTTAGGTCCTGCGCTCGCACCGGGCAATGTGGACAAGACAATGGCGGCACCAGTTACCGTGATCGTCGCTTACGATCTGCTTTTTTATGAAAAGCTGGCCAAGCTTTTTCCGCACAATACTGGAATGCGCGCCATGTTTGCCGCCAATCCGCAATTGGTCGAAGTCACTGCGAAGCGAAATTCATCACTACAGGGAGCTTACTTAATCATTGCTGCACGGGCGTTGGGACTCGACTGCGGTCCAATGTCTGGATTCGATAATGCGAAACTCGACGAGGAGTTTTTCGGCAGCGGCAAAGAATGCGAAGGATGTGAGCAGGAGTTTTTCCCTGCTGGTCACGTGAAGTCGAATTTCCTTTGCAATCTTGGCTATGGCGATGACGCGAAGCTCTTTCCTCGCGCTCCGCGGCTCGAGTTTAAAGAGGCATGTACGCTGCTCTAAAGCGGGGTAATGCTTTGTTGGAACTCGCCTTCAGAGCGACCATCCACATTATGCGCGCTAGTCCCATTGTGGATCGTGAGTCTTGCAACCGACATCAAACCAACTTCACGGAGGAGTTGGATGGCTGAGCTACGCAAGCTGGGCAATTCTGGAATTCAGGTGAGGCCGCTCTGCCTTGGAGCCAACGTCTTCGGATGGACGCTCGATGAAGCAGGATCGTTCAGGATTCTGGATGGCTTCTTTGCCGTGGATTTCAACTTCATTGACACTGCCGACATTTATCCGAAGTGGGTTCCCGGCAATAAAGGCGGGGAATCGGAGACCATCATCGGCAAATGGATGAAAGAGCGGCGCAATCGCGAGAAAGTGATTCTCGCAACCAAGTGCGGCCACGAATGGGGAATGGGACCGGGGAAAACCGGCTTATCAAAGAAGTACATCCTGGAGGCTGCCGAAGATTCACTTCGACGCTTGCAGACTGATTACATCGATTTGTATCAGGCGCACCAGGATGATCCAAAGACGCCGCTGGAGGAAACACTCGAGGCATTCGCGCAGCTCATCAAAGCGGGCAAGGTGCGTGCGATCGGCGCTTCCAATTACTCCGCACAACGCCTGCAAGAAGCGCTTCGTGTGAGCAAGTCGCATAAGCTGCCTCGTTACGAGACTCTGCAGCCGCACTACAACCTTTATGAACGGAATGACTACGAATCCACACTCGAAGATGTTTGTATGCGCGAGGGACTCGGAGTGATTCCGTATTTTTCACTGGCAAGTGGATTTCTCACGGGGAAATATCGCTCGAAAGCTGATGCCGCCGGGAAGGCACGAGGCTCACGCGTGGAAAAATACCTGAACGAACGCGGCTTCCGCATTCTCGATGCTCTCGATCGCATCTCGAACGAGCGCAACTCAACGCCGGCGCGCGTCGCGCTCGCCTGGCTCATGGCACGTCCCAGCATCACGGCGCCGATTGCCAGCGCGACGAAACTTGATCAACTCACCGACCTGATCGAGGCGACCAAGCTCAAACTGAGCTCAGGCGAGATCGATCTGCTGAACGCAGCCAGCGCCGAGGCGGCTGAACCGGCGCTCAGCAGAGAAGTGTGACTCAGAATTTAGCTACGTCTGCCGGAAACAAAAAAGCTGCTGAATCCAGAGTCTGTGGTGCTCCAGGACCAGCAGCTAGCCTGCGTGCGTACCTTCATGCTGGTCCTTGGCATCTGTCCTGTCAAACTGGTTCTATTGAAAAGAATCTTTAGCCGAACTAAAGTATCGAGCGTCCTCACTTCAGCAGCTCAGGAGCCATGTGGACGTCCATCAGCTTGAGGTATTTCTGTCGGTGCTCGAGACTGGCAGCGTCACGCGCGGAGCCGAACGTGTTCATTTGTCACCTGCCGCAGTGAGTCTCCAGCTTCAGAACCTGGCGGAGCACTTAAAGACTGAACTCTTCGTGCGCTCCGGCCGGAAGCTCCTGCCTACATCGATGGCCCATCGGCTGGCCGAGCAGGCGCGATCGGTGGTCGACCAGATTCGGCGGATCGAGACGGATTTTCACGGTCAGCCCCAGGAAGACACACGTCCATTTCACTTTGCGACAGGCGTGACCACGCTCGTATACCGTCTGGGCCGGCCGCTTCGGATGTTGCGCAAGCAGTATCCACGCACGGAACTGCACGTAACCGTTGCCAATACCGAAGAGATCGTCGCCGGGCTGCTGGACCGTCGTTTCGATTTGGGACTGATCTCGCTTCCGCTATCCGAACCCAGTGTCACCACTATCCCGCTGTTCGACGAAGAATTGCTGGTGGTGCGTCCATCGGCGAGCCGCGTCCGCGGCGGACAAATCGGCTCGATTCGCGCTTCAGAACTGGCGCGCGTGCCATGGCTGCTCTATCCGAAACAAAGCAACATGCGCACAATCATCGATGGCTTCTTCGCTCATGCCGGCATTGAGCCGAATGTGATCATGGAAGCGGCGGATACGGAGGCCATCAAACGCCTGGTTGAATCGGGCTTCGGCTACTCCATTCTTCCGGAGTTCTCTCTCAAGGGACAATCCCGTTTCTTCCACACCATGCGCATCTCCGGCCAGAAGCTTGTACGTAATCAGGCGCTCGCGATGGTGAATGGTCCTTATCCGCGTCCGCTTACCCTGACGATTGCTGAATTTGTTCGGCGAGCTCTCCAGTAAAGTGGAACCCAATGAAATCGACTCCCATCGTTGACACTCGCTGAGTTTCAACCTGTGGAAGCGATGGAACGGTTCAGTTTTGCTAAACATACCGTTTTAAGTATCTGGTCTTGACAAAGCCAATCGTCGCCCAACATGATGCCGCTCACCTTGAGGGAAGCGCGTGCGGCAAAAGCGGTCAAGCTGCGTCCGAATTTCCAAGCAATAGTTTTGCTCTAACAACTCGCGGCGCCGCTTTTGTTCTTCCCTCTATCCCAGGAGAGAAACGATGAAGAAGCATCTGATAGCCGTTTGTTTTGTTGTCTTACTGCTCAGCGCAATTTCGTTTGCCCAAGGACTCGGCAGTATTGTTGGAACCGTATCTGACTCTTCGGGAGCGGTGCTTCCCGGAGCTAAGGTCACGGCGGTCGAAGCCGGAACTGCACTGAGTCGGACCGCCGTCGCAGACTCGCAGGGTTATTACGTGATCCCCTCTCTGAAACCGGCACAGTACTCAGTATCGGCTGAAGCGTCCGGGTTCCGTACTTCGAAGCAGAACGTCACTTTGCTGGCCAATCAGACTCTTACCGTAAATTCGCAGCTGCAAATAGGCTCCCCTACGGAGACGGTGGAGGTTACCGGCACGCAGCTGCAGGTGGACACCACGACTCCGACCATGAAGCAAGTGCTGGAAGGCCAGCGCGTTCTCGACCTACCGCTGGAAGGGCGCAATGCTGCGCAACTTACGCTGTTGGTCCCGGGCACAGTCAACGATCCGAACAATGGCGGCGCGGACCAAGGAGGACAGAAGACCTTTCCCGGCGCGGTGACGTACTCGATCAACGGTTCACGACAAAACCAGACCAGTTATCAGCTTGACGGCGGCAATTTCGTCGACGAGTACAGCAACGTGAACCAGCCATTCCCATTTCCGGACGCGCTGCAGGAGTTCAGTGTGCAGACGAGCAACTACGGCGCCGAATACGGCCAGAACGCCGGCGGCGTGGTGAACGTGGTGACCAAGTCAGGGACCAACCAAATTCACGGTGATGCATTCGAGTTCTTGCGGAACGCTCTTTTTAATGCGAGGAACTGGGGTTCGAATTTCAGTGCTTATGACCATGGTCGCGATCAGCTAAAGCGCAATCAGTTCGGTGGCACCATTGGCGGCCCGATCATCCATGACAAAACGTTTTTCTTTGTGGGGTATCAGGGCACGCAGATCCGCAATCTGGGAAACCCGACGACCAAGAGTGTATTCAGTGCTGTGCAACGTGGGAATGCCACCGACCCAGCAATAGTCAATTTACTGAAGCTCGTCCCACTGGGCGATCCCGGCAGCTTTGATTCGACCGGTCAGCCGCGAGTAACCTACGCGCAGCCGGACCACGAGAATTACAACGAAATCCTCGGTCGAGTTGACCATTCGATTACGAACAATGATCGCTTGACCTTCCGCTATGATTACAACCGGTACCACAAAGACCCCGTCTTCGATCCGGCCAACATCCTGGATTACACAGACGGAACCAACGCCATCGTGAATCAGAATTATCTGCTTCACGAAAGCCACGTTTTCTCGGCGCGCTTGCTGAACGATTTTCGTTTTAGCTACGCGCGTGAGACCTCGGATCGTGGGCCGGCAGCCAACGTGCCGGATGTATCTGATTTTGGTGTCAATATCTTCCAGCCCAATTTCGGTAAAGGCATTCAGACGATTAGTGTTTCGGGATTGAGCGGCTTCAGCATCGGCGACAACTTGCACGCCGTCTTCAAGCGCAACAACTATACCTGGAGCGATGATGTGAGCTGGGTTGTCGGACGGCACACGCTCAAGTTTGGCGGGGTCATCGAGACCAGCAAGGTAGACATCACTAATCCCGGGTTTTTCGGATACGGAACGTTTACTTTTTCGAATCTCAACAATTTTCTTAAAGGAACGCTGAACACCTTTCAGCAAGGCGCCGGTGAATTCAAGAACATCCGCAACAATTTTCCCGGACTGTATCTGCAGGACGACTTCCACGCGAGCCGCAAGCTGACACTGACTGCGGGTTTACGCTGGGAGCCGTTCCAAGCCTGGGACGAGATCAAGCACCGGACGGAGGTATTCAACATCGCCGACGCGATTCCCGGTGGGCCGACCTCGCAGATCTATCCCAATGCGCCGCCGGGATTGTTCTTCGTCGGCGACGCGGGCGTGCCGGAGCGCGGAGTCCAGTCGAACATGATCAACTTCGCGCCACGCCTTGGCTTCGCCTATGACGTTTTCGGCGACAGCAAGACCAGCCTGCGCGGAGGCTTTGGCATGTTCTATGACACTCGCATGACAGGACTGGCAAACAACCGTGTGGTTGACCTCACGCCTTTCAGTCCGCAAATCGGGCCGCTGACGCCACCACCCGGTCCATTCAGCGATCCATACTGCCAGAAGACCGCCGGGTGCAATGCGATCAGCAATCCCTTCCCGCAGGCGCTCCCGGTACCCTCCAGCTACGTCTTTCCATTGCCGTTGCAAATCATCGGCTTCGACAATCGCGCGAAACTCAAAACGCCTCTCATCAACGAATGGAATCTGGGGCTACAGCATGAGTTTCCCGCCGGGTTTCTGGCCCAACTTGCGTATGTGGGCTCGCACGGCAGCCATATCAAGGAATCAGTACAACTGAATCCCGCGTTCCCAACGGCTACTCCACCGGCAGCGTGTGGAACCAAGACATTCTGCGACGCATCGCGTCGATTGAATCTTCCTTTCGAGGCCATCAATCCCAAGAATGTCGTCTACAACAATGTGTTTCAAGGTTGGAATGACATCAATTCTTCCTACAACTCGTTGCAGGCAAGTCTGGAGAAGCGCGCAAAGAACATCACGCTCATCGGCGGCTATACCTGGTCGAAGAGTATCGACGACCTGCCAGTTGGTGCTAACGTGAGCGAGATCGGCGCGGATACCGGCGGCGTTTCGCCATTACCGTGGAATGATCCGAATCGACACGTCTTCGATCGAGGACCTTCGGAGTTCGACCGCACGCATCGCATTGTCGGATCGTATGTGCTGCAGCTTCCGCAAATGTCGGATTGGAGTACAGCCCTGCGAGAGGTACTGGGCGGGTGGATGCTCAGCGGTTCGACACAATTCCAGACCGGGCGCCCGCTGACAATTACATCTGGTCTCAGTTCCGGAAGCGACCGGTCTGGTGTCGGGAACGGCACTGACCGCGCCGTCTTTCTGGGAGGAAATCCTTACGGCGGCAACAACTGCGGCACGTCGCCACACTGCGTAACCTGGATCAATCCCGGGGCTTTTCAGCAGCCGGCTTTCGGCACCTTCGGCAATACGGGTAAAGGCGCGCTGCGCGGGCCGAAGTATTGGACCTGGGACATGGGACTGATGAAGAACTTCACCATGACGGAGCGATGGAAACTGCAGTTCCGCGCCGAGTACTTCAACGTCTTCAATCGTGTGAACTTGAACGATCCATCCGCCAGCACCGGGATCGCGAGTTTCAATTCGAGCAGCTTCGGCCAGATCACCGGCGCGGGTGATCCGCGCATCGGACAGCTCGCGTTGAAAGTGATCTTCTAACTATTCGTTCGTTAGCTCGTATTAAAAAGTGGGCGCAGCTTCATGCTGCGCCCAATAAGATGGTGTGCGACTGCGGTGGGATAAATAGGACCGTTACGCCCTGACTGCAGTTGGATGTCATTGCGGCACTCGAAGAGTTCGTTTTGACACACGAGTACCGCAGAAAAGCGCGGCACTTAAACGGAAAATTTCAACGTTTCGCAATGCAACACAGTTGCTGACACACCCTGGAGAAAATTGATAATCAGCCCTTAGCTGAGACATCGGCTAGATGTTATACAAGTGAGACCAAAATGGGATTCATTACCGAGAACTTTCTTCTGCGCAGCAAGACAGCACGAAATCTGTATCAGGAGTATGCCGCTGACGAACCGATCCTGGACTACCATTGCCATCTTTCTGCAAAGGACATTGCTGAGAATCGTCGCTTTCGCGATCTGACGGAAATCTGGCTCGAAGGCGATCACTATAAATGGCGCGCGATGCGCGCCAACGGCGTTCCAGAACGATACTGTACCGGCAATGCCAAGCCGTACGAGAAGTTTTTGGCGTGGGCGCGGACAGTACCGCATACGCTGCGCAATCCGCTGTATCACTGGACGCATCTTGAGCTAAAGCGCTATTTCAATATCGACTCCCTGCTCGACGAAAACACGGCTGAGGACATCTGGAAGCGAGCCAACGAACAGCTCGCGAAACATGAATTCAGCACGCAAGGAATTCTGGAGAAGTTCCGCGTAGTTGCTGTGTGTACCACGGATGACCCGGCTCAGACGCTCGAATATCACGAGCGGATCCAACGCAGCGGGTCGGCAACAGCTGTATTCCCAACATTCCGTCCGGATCGCGCGCTGCGAGTCGACGATCCCGAAGGATTCAACCAATGGATTGAAGAACTGGGCACTGCCGCGAACACGCACATCGCGAAATTCAGCGACTTTCTCGATGCCATACGAAAGCGCCACCAGGATTTTCACGATCATGGCTGCCGCTTATCGGACCACGGACTGGCTTATTGCTACACCGAATTCTGCTCAGAAGCTGAGGCGTCGGCCATCTTCGAGAAAACCCGGAGTGGGAAGAGAGCCAGTGCGGATGAGGCCGGAAAGTTCGGAGCGTTCCTTATGCTCTTCTTCGGGCATTTGGACGCGGACAAAGGGTGGACGAAGCAGCTTCATCTAGGCTCGTACCGGAATGGGAACACACGTGCAAACAAGACGTTGGGCCGCGATACCGGTTTCGATGCTATAGGAGACTGGCCACAAGCCGAGTCGCTGGCGCGCTATCTCGATCGCCTCGATCAGGACAATCAACTCCCTAAGATCATCGTTTACAACGTGAATCCCGCTGACAATTACGTCTTCGCCACGATCATCGGCAGCTTCCAGGATGGCAGCATTCCCGGCAAAGTGCAGTTCGGCAGCGGCTGGTGGTTCCTCGATCAAAAAGAAGGCATGGAGTGGCAGATGAACGCGCTCTCAAATTGCGGTCTGCTCTCCCGCTTTGTGGGCATGGTGACCGACTCGCGTTCGTTCATGTCGCACCCACGGCACGAGTACTTCCGCCGCGTTCTCTGCAATCTGATCGGAAACGAAATCGAAGCAGAGGAATTACCCGATGATGAAGAGCTCATCGGTTCGATGATTCGCAATATATGTTTTGAGAACGCGAGAAGGTTGCTCGAGCTGCCAATTCCGGATTCGATTAAAGAACCTATCGGATCAGCGCGATAAGGTTGGTCTACTCGTCATCATCTTCATCGATGACGAGTCCGCCTAGCGCCTCGGCGGTATCGAGCACACGCTGGTAGCGGTCGTACCACTCGGTGGAAACCTCGTGGACGAAGAGCGTGCCCTGGTGGGAAAAGCCCAGCTGCAGGAACCCAGTCTTGCCGATGTAGGTTCGCAGCCATCGGGCATCGTCGAGGTCATCGCTGTACACGCCGTCTTTCAGCCGTTCGATCACGAAATCGAGATCTTCTTTTGAGAGCACCATGTCATCCATGGTGAGGAATGTCGCTCCTGCGGCCTTAGCTAGTTCGACAAAATCTTTCCAGGCATCCACATTCTCGTTGTCCTTCCACACGACTGTCGGCAGCTCTTCTCCGATGTACCCGGGAAAACGCTTCATTCCGTGCCCTTCGATGAAGGCGGTCATGTCGTCTTTCAGACTGTGCAGATCGTCGGAGCGCATTCAATTCGGACAGTGATCGCTGGTCCGAAGTTCAAGATACACGAAATCCGCGGCCTGAGCGGTGGGACCTTCCCTTTCGTCATCCGCAAACCTGCTCGGATAAGGTTAATTGCTGATGTTTTCTGGCCTGATCAGCAGCTCAGAATTGAGCTACTCCACTGCAGGCCAGGTTTGTGCGCGCGCTCTCTCGATTGTCGGAACAGGTACTTAGAAGAAGATCGCTGCGCGTCGGCATTTTCGGCTGCCTTGCATTGTGCGTTCTGTTCGGGTTCGTGTTGGAGGTTGGCATGGTTCCGACGCCTTCAATGGAAGGCACGGTGCTGGTTGGCGATCATCTTGTGTTGCTCAAACTGCTCTATGGTCCGCGGATTCCGTTCACGAGCTATCGCATTCCACAGTGGCGTACTCCTAAGCCCGGCGAGATCGTGGCGTTCCGCAGCCCGGTAGAACCGAGCGAGGTCTATTTGAAGCGCGTGATCGCAACCGCCGGAGACACGGTCGAGATCCAGCATGGAATTTTGTATGTAAACGGCGTGCGCATGCCCGAGGACTACGCCCGCGTACGCGCCTCGCGGCGATGGTCTTGGCAGGAGAACATCCCGCCGCGTCGCGTGCCGCTGGACTCCCTCTTCGTACTCGGCGACAATCGCGACAATTCCGAGGACAGCCGTTATTGGGGCCCGGTGCCGGTCGCGAATGTGGTCGGAGAACCCATCGTGGTTTTCTGGTCCTATGACGCGCCGAGTTCCGCATGGCTTGACCCAAGTTTTCTGCACCAAGTCCGCCTCTACGCCTCGGCCGTTGGCCATGTGACGCAGATACGGTGGCGGCGTACCGGATTGCTGCTCTGCTTCAGGTGATACACTTTTCCTTCCTGCCATTCCACCTGAAGGACCAGACTGCTTGGCCCAATCTTCCGCCCAGAAAAAGAGCCGCCGCGTAACCTATTCCGACGCCGGCGTAGACATCAGCCGAGCTGATCGTGCCAAACAGCGCATCAAGTACCTCGCCCAGAAGACCTTCACGCGCAGCGTTCTCAGCGATATCGGCAGCTTTGGTGGACTATTCGCTCTCGGCACAAAACATCGCGATCCCGTTTTGGTGTCGAGCGCGGATGGCGTCGGCACGAAGCTGAAGATTGCTTTCGCGATGAATCTGCATCAGACGGTCGGCGCCGATCTCGTGAATCACTGCGTAAACGACATTGCCGTGCAGGGCGCGACACCGCTGTTCTTCCTCGACTACTTCGCCAGCGGAAAGCTCGATCCTGAAGTAACGGAGAAAGTTGTTTCCGGCCTCGCGGATGCGTGCCGGCAAAACGGCTGCGCGCTGATCGGTGGCGAGACGGCTGAGATGCCCGGCTTCTACGCCGATGGCGAATACGACATTGCAGGATTCATTGTGGGCGTTGTCGACCGCGATCGCATCATTACCGGTGAGCGCGTTGAGATTGGCGACGTCATTATGGGTCTGCCGTCGACCGGCCTGCATACCAATGGATATTCGCTCGCTCGCAAGCTTTTCTTCGAGGTCGCTCGCTACACTCCTGAGACCTTCGTAAGCGAAATTAAGAATAAAGCCGGCACCGAATTGATGCGGACGCACAAGAGTTACTGGCCGGTTGTCCGCCGTCTGGTCGAAGCCGAGGCAGTGAATGCCATGGCGCACATCACCGGCGGCGGCATCACCGAAAACCTGCCACGCGTTCTGCCAAAGGGAACGGCTGCCAATATCCAACTCGGCTCATGGCCGGTGCTGCCGGTGTTTACTCATCTGCAGAAGTTGGGAAATGTCGATCAGGATGAAATGCTCCGAACTTTCAATATGGGAATCGGCATGATCCTGATAGTACCCGCGAAGAAGTTCAAGCGCGTGCAGACGATCCTCGATCGCGTCAATGAGAAGGGATACACGATTGGTCGCATCGTGAAAGGCGATCGCAAGGTCGTCTACTCCTAAGCAGGAGAGGCGTTTCGGGTTTCGAATTTCACGTTTCGGCAAAGCCAGTTGCGCGCAGCATCGTCCTGATAGATTCTGAATGCACAAACTCCAAAAGCAAATTGTGGCTGTCTCCACACAGAATGTTGCGGACTGGCTTAGCCGAAACTCGAAACTTGAAACCCGAAACGCCTTTTTGTTTCTCCCATGAATCGCCTCGGCATCCTTCTCTCCGGACGCGGCTCCAACTTTCTGGCGATTGCGGACAGCATCGAGAGGGATAGGATTCCCAATACGGAAATCGGGGTTGTGATCTCGAACAAGCCGTATGTGGCGGGTATCGAATCTGCGGAAAAACGCGGGCTGAATGCGCACGTAATTCAGAGTAAGGGTCTATCACGCGCAGAGCACGACGCCGCTATCGTAGCTTGTCTGCGCGAGCATAGCGTCGATCTCGTCTGCCTGGCGGGTTACATGCGGCTCGTCTCGCCGACTTTTCTGGAGGCGTTCCCGAATCGGGTTTTAAACATCCACCCCTCTCTTCTTCCCGCATTTCCGGGCCTGGATGCGCAAAGACAGGCGCTGGAATATGGAGTCCAGGTGAGCGGTTGTACGGTTCATTTTGTAGACGAGAACCTCGATCATGGCGTCATCATTCTGCAGCGTTCCGTTCCCGTCCTTCCTGATGACGACGAACACTCACTCTCCGCACGGATTCTCGAGCAAGAGCACATCGCTTACAGCCAAGCCATCTGCATGGTACTGAGTGGCGAATATGAGATTCGTGGACGTAGATACGTGAAGAAATAAGCCAGCCGTTCTGAGATTAGTCAGTACCGTTCGCGGGTAGCGAATGGGTGCTTTTCTCGGTGGACCCGATACCGCAACTGTGAAATTCTCCGAGAAAAATGCTATAGGACTCGGATGAACCCATCCGCTACCGCGGACGGTACTGACTTTTTCGAGGCGCAGGGCGGCGAACAGCTTTCACTGATTCAACATCTCAATTCGTGCGCCAAGTTCACTTTGCAGAAGAGAGATGCACATTCTCGGAATTATCGCCGGCATACTTCTGATCGGAACGTCGTGCCATGACGTTTTCCACACGCTGTTTCATCCCGCGGGACGTGGAGCGCTGAGCGACCGCTTATCGCGATGGATCTGGAGGGGAGTTCGCGCGGTTGCGAAACGTCGCGGGGACATGATCACGCTTGGTGGACCAATCATTTTTCTGGCAATCGTTTCCACGTGGGCTCTGCTCATCATTTTCGGATTCGCGCTGATCTATTGGGCGAATCTGGATGTTTTCGCAGCGGTTCCTGGAATGGATCCCTCCCGGCCAAAAACATTTTTCGATGCGTTCAATGTCTCTCTCGGAGCGCTGATCACAATTGCTGGAGACTACAACTCGAACTCCAAGCTCATGCGCCTGCTCATGGGTGCTCAAGCGGTGATCGGATTCGGACTGCTTACGGCAGCCGTCTCCTGGCTTCTCTCTGTCTATCCCGTTTTGGAGCAGCGGCGCTCGCTGGCGCATCGTTCGACACTACTGCACGCGGCGGAGGAGCGGGCTGCAGTATCTGTGTTCGATTTTCCGTGTTCCGAACTTTCTGCGTTGTTGCTGGCGATCACCGAAGAAGTAACGACATTACGCAACAGCATGTCGCAATTCCCCGTCAGCTATTACTTCCATGGTGGAGAAAACGAGACTGCGCTCCCGGGAATTTTGGAATACATACGGGGAATCGGTGAGAGGGCAACGCACTCGCATGATGCCTCAGTGCGCATTACCGGGACCATGCTGTCCGGCGCAATCATTGATTATCTGGAGTTGCTCGCCATGGTGTATCTGCGCATGCCTAGCGATGACATTCCTGCGGTGTTGAGAGCTTACGCAAGGGATCAGTTGCGGGATGTTGTGGAATACGAGCCCAGGCCCATCAAAGATCGCGACTCGCGAGTGGCTTAGAACCTCGATTTCACAGAGCTTGCTTCTTCAGCCCACGCGCCCTGTCGCAGGTCTCGCCATGAATCTGTCCGGAGCTGAGCACCCAAGGTTGCAGGTCATAGGCGTTTTCCGGCAAGATTCGCGCCCAAAGGCTTTTCAGTATTCGTTTTTTCCCAAGGTACGGCAGCGTACCGACTTGAGTGCTGTTGGGCCATTAGTGTTGATGTAAATCCATGCATCGCGCCCATCACCAGCCTTTCAGGAACGAACTTCGGCCATCTTTAACCAGCCAGAATCTCGACTACTGCGGCTTTGAGTGTCCAAGATGCGGATATCAACACCGCCTTTCCGATTGCGTTAGCAACGGTGTTCCGTTCGCCGATCTGTTCCCTTCCGACGCGCTGGCGCATCCGTTACCTGTCTCGAATGTGGCGCGAGCACGAATTTTGCACGGAGCAACCTGAAGCTGTTCCGCAGCCGAGGCGACGAGTGATCGATATCAAGGGCCGCATTCAGAAAGTGAAGGAGAAAGTGAAGAGCCTGCGTCGTGCATCACACGAATTGCAGGAGCATTCGGCCATGCTACGCCGTCACTCCGCTCGTCTGCGTGCTTTCACGCCACTCCCGACCGAACATCTGGTCAAATTGCGCCTCAATAATCGCGTAACACTCGCAGGCACTTTCTCGCAGCGCGACGGGATCACTGATGGTGATGTATCCACGCCGGTAGCTGATTAGTCCAGCGTTCTGCAGAGTTTTTGCGGCAATCGTCACCGCCGGCCTGTGTACGCCGAGCATCGCGGCCAGAAACTCCTGTCTCATCGCGAACTCGTCGCGCTGAACACGGTCATACACGAGACTCAACCAGCGCGCCAGCCGCGTGCTCACCTCGTGCATGCGATTGCATGCCGCCGTCTGCCCGGTCATCGAAAGAAACGCATGGACATACGAGGCGACCAGCTTATTCAGCGGCGAAGGCTTGTCCATGACTTCTCGTTTGAACATATGCGAGCTCATCTGCCAAGCGGTTCCCGCGACCTGCACGATAGTGCGCGTAGTCGTGGTTTCCTGTTGCAGCCAGAATTGAATTCCTACGACGCCTTCCACGCCCATCAGCCCAACCTCCACGCTGGAACCGTCGCGAAGTTCCTGCAGAGTGGAAGTAACCATGTCGATGGGAAAGTACACGTTCCGAATCGGTTCGCCAGGCTCAATGAGGTTGGCTTTGACGTCGAGCTGAACCGTTTCGAGAAACGGCTGCAGACGTTGACGCTCCTCCGCCGGCAAGGCCGCGAGGATAAGGTTGTCACGATGATTGGACTCTTCGTGCACTCTAAATTGGAGCGCACTCGTGCCTCAGAAATCACCCATGTAAAGATGCGCCTGCAGAGCTGAAATCCAGAGTTGTAGTCTAGGTGACAGCTGAATTCAGAGGAGATAACTCTCTGTGCGCAACCGATCAGAACGTGATAGCAATGCGAACCTAGAGAAGGAAGCAGGTCGTTACTATACCGACTCACCCAGACGCAGAAGCTGCAGCCGGAGCCGGATGAACAAGCCTCCCAGAATTCCCGAGTTTTCACTGCTAAGTGACAACTGACCCACATGTTTGCTGGCGGAGTCGTAAGCTGCCCGCGCGTTGGCGGTATTGCGTATGATTCGCACGCGCGTTTTTGAACCCAGAGCCGCTTTGGCGAATGTAGAACCCAATTCGAGCTCCGTTTTAATGAACAGAAAGCCTTCCGGCCATTTTCGCGGCTTCATGTGCAGAGTCTAACACCGGTATACCGCCCGAACGCGCGATCAAGCGTTCCGCAGTGCCACCATCGGCTCAACCCCTGCCGCTCGCCGCGCCGGTATCGCCGATGCCAGAAGTGCGGCCAGGCCGAGTACGACTATTGCCAGGGCAAGCATGATTGGATCCCAAGGCTTAACACCGTACAACTGAGCCGTCATCAATCTTCCAGCTCCAATCGCCGCAGGGATGCCAATCGCCAGCCCGATACCGATCTGCATGAATGCGCCGCGGAGCACCATTGTTGTGACCTTCGCGCGATCCGCACCCAAAGCCATGCGAAGGCCAATCTCGCTGGTGCGCTGTTCCACCATGTACGCCAACACACCGTACAGTCCGACCGAAGCGAGAATCAGACCCAGCACACCGAAGAGCGAGGTCAGAGTCGCGATCATTTTCTCCTGCTGGAACTGGCCATTCACAACCTGCTGATAAGGATCGACGCCATACAGAACCAAATTGGGATCTATGCTCGCCAGCGCCTTGCGCACGCGGTCTTCCATGCCCGGCGGATCTCCCGGCGCCCAAATCACGATGTTGTTCAAGAAGTGTGACCCGAGTTCGCCACTCTCGTAGGCAGGATCGTCCCATTTCCCAAATTGGGCCTCCGCAACCAGGTACATTGGCCGTACCGGTTCTTTCATGCCCCAGGTCATCCAGCGTATGTCCTTCACGACACCAACGATTTCGTACATTGCCGAATACTTGATCTTGCCTGGCCCGAAATGCTGTCCGATTGGGTTCTGGCCTTTGAAAAATTTCTTAGCAAAAGACTCGTTGATCACGGCTACGTTCCGAGTCGACGCAGTATCCTCTTCCGTGATCGGACGCCCCAAGACAATTTTGGCTCCCACAGTATCGAAGAAATCCGGCATCACTCGCGCAAATCCCGAGCCGGTATCTTCTTTGGGCGGCGGCTCAGGACGGCCCTCTATGCGTACGCCGTTATTCCAGCTATCGCCCGACATTGGCGCATAGAGCACCTCGGTCACCATCCGCACACCGGGAACAGAGCGCAAGCGATCGTTGATTTGCCGATACAGCGGCTCCATCTGCTCGCCTTTGTAATTTCCCAGACCGGGATCGATCCATGCGATATACCGGCCTTGCGTCTCGAATCCAAAATTCTGGTGCTCCAGGTTGCGCAGACTCTGGCCCAGCAGCGCCGCGGCAGAAAGCAGCACCACCGAGAGCGCTCCTTGCGCGATGACGAGCGACTTCTGCGCCCACGAGCCGCTGCCGCCAACCGAACGCTGTGCCCCGCGAAGTGCCTCAACTGGATCAGCATGCGAAGTCACCCATGCCGGAGCAATTCCGAAGATGATTCCGGTGAGGACGGCAACGCCCAGCGTGAACAGCAGGACAGGCAGGGATGGACTCGCGCTGATGGGCACGAAGTTTTCGCGGCCGCCGTTCGCAAACGCCAGGTGCAGCATCAACTTTGTTCCTGCATACGCTACCCCGATTCCCAGCGCTCCGCCGACCGCCGCAAGCATTACGCATTCGACCAACGACTTGCGGATAACTCGCGTTCGCGACGCGCCCAGGGCAACCCGAATCGAGGTTTGCGCGCGGTCCTTCAATCCACGCGCCAGCATCAGGTTCGCCAAATTCCCGCACGCGACAAGCAGCACACATCCCGCAGCAATCAGAAGCAGCTTCAGTCCGTCCTGATACTGATCCCGTAGATCGGTTACTCCAGCGCCGCCGGGCACCAGATGCAGCGTCTGCTGCTCCCAGAGGGCCTTCTCGCCTGGTTCCATATCGGGAACGTGGCTGCCGAGCCAGTTATGGAATTCCACCCTGAGCTCGGACTCGAGCGATTTGGGATTCACGCCCGGACGCACTCTTCCGAGCAAGTCCAGGAAGTTCGCTTGCGGCGTTTTCAGCCGAGGCTTCTGCCCATCGTCTCCGTCGAGCAAGATCTCGGTCGTCAACGGGAGCCAGATGTCCGGCATGCCCCATCCGGCCAGCTTCGCCCCAAAAAATCCCGGCGGAGCTACGCCAATAACCGTGAACGGATGCCCGTTTATTTGGTAACCGGCGCCGATGACCGAAGCATCAGATCCGTACTTGTCGTGCCATATGCGGTAGCTCATCACCGCGACGGGCGGAGCGCCTTCTTTGTCGTCCTCGTCGGTGAACATACGGCCAATCCACGGCTGTATGCCCAACGTGCGGAAGAAATTGCCCGAGACAAACTGGCCATTGCGCGTGTCCACCGGCCCCTGCGCTCCCACTCTGCGGACACCGAGCGGCGCGTTACCAGCCTGCAGTGCTGCTAGATCGACGAACTCCGGCGTGTGGGCGCGGAAATGCTGGTACGCCTCATACGAGAACAAGGCAAAGTCGCCCTCGTCGCCTTGGGTATAGCCGCCCCAGTTGCAGCAGCGATCTTTGTCCCCGATCTTCCACAACTCACTGGGATTGGTGACCGGCAGCGACTTCAACATCACCTGGTGCACCAGCGTAAAGATCGCCGTCGTCGCGCCAATTCCC
Source organism: Terriglobales bacterium (assembly GCA_035764005.1). NCBI lineage: Bacteria > Pseudomonadati > Acidobacteriota > Terriglobia > Terriglobales > Terriglobales bacterium. The sequence continues at coordinate 162,221 of DASTZZ010000019.1, read as the reverse complement.
AGCGCGAGTGTGATCAGAGCCGTCGTGGTAAACCCAGGAGCCTTCCGCAACTGCCGTAGTGCGTCGCGCAAATCCGCCAGCATTCGTCCTCCTCGGATGAAGTTTTGACGTGCGTGACGCAAGTCGGTTATGGAGAATTTCTGTCCGTGCGGAGCGCGGCCCGCAGCGCCTGACCCAAGCTAGTAGCCCCCTCCCCCTCCCTTTTTTCGTAAAATCCGTCATTCAAAAGAGTTAAGCCGAGTAAATCCGCGTTCTTCATTTTTCGATCCCAAGATGTTGGGTTTTGAGGTGCGTCGATCCGGCACATCTTGGGTATTAAATATCTCGTCGCGCGTGTCCGCACTCACAATGCTTCATCCGCCGAAGGTCCATAAGTAGCCGGAACTGCGTTTCCCGTCAGGCGGAGATAGACCCCGAGCTGCGCGCGATGATGAATCAGGTGGTTCAAAAACATCGCACGATAGGCAAGGAAGCGAGACCCCTGAAAGATTGGTTGACCCTGAAAGCTGAGCTGCCACGATTCAGTCCACGCCTGATCGGGCACGGACCGCAGCGCGCGGCGCACTTTGTCCGCACCTTCATCGAAGATCTGCGCCAGTTGCTTTCCTGATTCGAACTGTACCGGAACCCAACTTCCGGCCCCGAAATCGAGTCCTGGCGTGGTCAACACGGTAACACCGAACTCGCCAAGCTGGGCGACATGCGGCGCCAGACTTCCCAAGGGAGTCGATTTGGCATGCGGCGCAAACTCTTTCTTGTCCGCCGGAACTCGTTCCAAGGTCCTGCGTGTCTTCTTGACCTCTTCATCGAGCTCTTGTAGCAACAAGTCGTTAATACCCACTGCCGATGCGAAGATGTCCGGAGAGTGTTCCGTGACGTTCATAAATCCCTCCCGCGGGGAAGTTCCCCGATATGGAGAGAGACGATAAAACTCCATATATGACAACGAGTGTCATAGTTCCGCGGGCGCTCGTGAATATTTGAGCGAGGCGTCTTACTCGTACCGCAGAGCCACGAGGGGCTCGACGTGAAGAGCACGTCGCGCCGGTATATAGCAGGCAATGAGCGTGATCGTCACCAAGGCGAGCGCAACCGCCAGGAACGTCCACGGATCGGAAGCGCTAACGTGATAAAGAAGGCCGCGCATCACGCGGGTCAGCGCGAAAGCCGCGATCACGCCTGCGCCCACTCCAAAGGCACCCAGGATCGCTCCCTCCTTCAGGATCATGCCGAGCACATTTTGCTGGCTGGCGCCGAGAGCCATGCGAATGCCAATCTCATGCGTGCGCTGGGTTACCGAATAGGAAACGACGCCGAATATGCCGATGGCCGCGAGTACAAGCGCCAGACCCGCAAAGGTCCCCACCACCATCAGGCTGAACTTTGCGCTCGAGATTGCATGTGCGCCGACCTCTTCCAGCGCCTTTATGTTGGTGATAGGGAGATCCTTGTCGAGCGCGAGAACTTGCTTCGGCAGCTCCGCGGCCAGTGAGTCCAGATCGCCAGTGGCGCGCAGGGTCACGATCCGTTCATCGCCATCGTTAAACTGCCAATCCGGCCAGTAGAAGGCCGGCTTGGTTGATGATGCGTCGGGTGTGTCTTTAACGTCCCCGATAACTCCCACAATGCTGACGTTTTTGGATCCCCAGATATCAAGGCGTTTTCCAACCGCATCCTGTCCGGGAAAAAATTTCTGCGCGAGGGCATGGTTGACGATCACTACCGGCGGAGCTTTCGGAGCATCGGTGAGTTGAAAGAATCGTCCGGCCAGCAGCGGAATTTCCAAGGCCCGGAAGTAATCGGGCGAGGCGAAATGGTATCTCGCTTCCGGCGAACGATTCGGATCAGACGGAACGCCCGCCATCTCGAACGAACTGTTTTCGTCGTAGCCGGTCCATGGAATATCGGAGCCGATGCCAACCGATTGAACGCCAGGAAGAGTTTGCAGGCGGTCGGCCAAGTTTTGGTAGAAGCGAATGCGGTCGGCTTGATCGGGGTAGCGCTTCCCAGGAAGATCGATGTGAAAAGTGATGGCGCCGGCAGGATTAAATCCGGCGTCCACATGCTCAAGGTTCACAAACGTGCGCAGCAACAGTCCAGCGCCGGTAAGCAGTATCAGCGCGAGAGCTACTTCCGAGGTCACCAGAGCATAACGAAGATGAGCGCGAGTTCCCCCGGAGCTCGAAGTGCGATCCCCGTCTTTAAGCGACGCATTGGGGTTGGTTCTGGCCAAGGCAAGAGCGGGCGCCAGGCCGAACAGTAATGCCGTTACAGCGGTGATGATCACGGCAAACAGCAGTACCTGGGTGTCGATGTGGACTAGCTGCAATCTTGGAATTTTCTTCGGGCTGAGAGCTACCAGTGCGCGGACGCCGCCTTCGGCCAGGATCAGTCCAAATGCACATCCGAGAAACGCGAGCAGAAAACTTTCCGTTAGCAGCTGGCGAATGATGCGCCAGGCGGCAGCGCCGAGGACGGAGCGAATCGCAATCTCGCGGTAGCGAGCTGTAGCCCGGGTGAGTGCGAGATTGGCTACGTTCACGCACGCGATGAACAGGAGGAACGCGACTGTTCCCATAAGGATGATCAGCATCAGTCGCGCGCGGCCGACGATCTCTTCTTTTAGTGGAACGATAAGGGTATGGGCATCGTACTCGGGGAGCTCGCGGCGAAGCTGCTCGGCGGCCGCGTTCATCGCGGCGCTCGCCGCAGCAACCGAAATTCCCGATTTGAGACGCGCCACCATATTCAAGTAGTGGCAGCCGCGATCACACCCCTCGGGCGTGTGCGGTTGCAGCGCAAGCGGCCACCAGAGATCCACGCTGTCGCCATGCGCCGGAGAGTGAAAATCTCCGCCCACGTGCAGCACGCCGGCAGGCATGACGCCGATGACGGTAAACGGTTGTCCGGAAAGCTGCAGGGTTTTTCCAACGATATTCGGATCGGCCTGGAAGTGCGTTCGCCAGAAGCGGTCGCTCAAGATGACCACGTGGTTGTTGTTCTTGTATTCCTCTTTTTCCTCAAAGTCGCGCCCCAGCATTGGGTTATACCCGAGCACGCGGAAATATTCATGCGTGACCGCCATTCCCGAAAGATGCTCAGGCCGATCGCTCAGCGTGAGATCGAGGTCGCGCTCGGCGTACAAAGCGGAGCTGGAAAAAACCGACGCGCGCTCACGGAAGTCGTAGAAGTCGGCAACGGCGATGGGAAAGTGGGGCTGGGTTGGCAAGACCGTGAACACACGCACCAGCTGGCCAGGCTGGGGATACGGCAACGGACGAAGAAGCACTGCATCGACGAGGCTGAAGATTCCGGTGGTCGCCCCAATTCCCAAAGCAAGCGTGAGCACAGCAATCGCCGTAGGGCCAGGAGTGCGGAGCAGCATCCGAATGGCATAACGGACATCCTGCATAAGACCTTCCATCAGAATTCCTCCCTGCATTGCGCGTGCTGAGATTTCCTTGGGCGAGCAAATCTTCCCCAACAGGAACGGCCGGTCATAGTAAGACGTTTGATCGCGCTGGGGGTTTGGAAAATTAAGAGGTACAGATGGAGACTTATCCCAGGGATCGGCACCCCTGGGCGGTGGCCTTCTGCCGAGAGATACGAATCAGGTCAGGGTGCTTGAGGTGACATTGAGCCGCTACCCAGATTTCCTGCGACTTTTTTCTCGCTATCTTATGTTCAGTGCAGGAGCTGCAGGGGTCATCCATCTGGAAACCCATTCGCTACCCACACCCCAGTAGGCGCAACGCCGGCATCCGCCGAGAACTCCACCGCGAACGTTACCGGCACGTCATTGCACGCCGTACGCTGTGATCAGCGAGGGCGCGTGGTTCGTTCGCACCTTCACCCACGCAGATCCCAATTGCGGAAAAGACTTTCGAGGCCGCTATTTCAAAAAGGCACTGGTTTGGGCGCCGGTAGTGGCACAGAAGGCTTTGCTTGATTGAGGATCAAGCGTCTGCGCTTCGCCCATCGTGCTACAACGTGAGCAATCGATCCGGCTAGAGTGCTGTAAGGCATTGGTGATATGTGGAATCCTGCGATTGCGCCGACCGCGAGATAAGTAAAGATAAAGCTCCAAAGAAAGTTGCTGGTACGCACGCCGTATCCGATCACCGCGCCCGCCAAAGCGTAAGCCGATAGCATCGTCAACCCGGAAGCCAGCGATCCGGGCAATCCCAAGCCCTGCGCGTGGTTGGCCGCGAGCGGAGCCACCCGGAGCAACGCAAGCACCGGCAGTGCGATTCCGATAAGTGCTGCAGTCGCGAAACGCCAACGCGGAAAGCGCTGCACATGGAGAACAGGATTGAAGTGGTTGCGAATACCTCTCCAGTGAACCTTCGCAGTGGTCTCGTAACGATCCGTAACAGGATTCACACGATACGCACCTCGCTCCAACTGAAACGCCGAGAATCGCTCGTGTCCTTGCTGAACCTCCTTCGCTATGCTGGCGAAATCGCAAGATGCAGAAATGGGTGTTCGTCCTAACTTTTGCAGCTTCGAGAGATGCTTGCGCCGAAGCTCACTCGGACGGGTGGTCTGCGGGCACTCCTGCGTAATGCGAAATGGAGGATCGTCGAACAACGACTTGCGTTGCATGTTACGCGTCACCAACACGGTATCGTCAGTAAACCGGGTAATGAACTCCATGGTGCAGCTGTGCGCACTGCTCGCAACTCGATTGACGTTCACGGTAACTTCCACGATCATCACGATCGCTCGTACCGGCTCGAGCGGATTGACGTAGCTTCGAATTAGATTTTGACCGAAGTTACTCGCGCGGTAAGTGGCAGTGGGCTGGTAATTCAGTTCCGCGAACTTGCCGTCATACGCCTGAAGGTATTCTGTCTGGTTTTCACTGAGCGATTCTGGAGAGACCTCTTCCATTTGTAAAGATTTTGGAATGGCCCGCCGACCTCTGCTGAGCATGAGTTGAAATGGAGAGACAAACAAGATTCTACCGAGGGTATAGGTAAACACGAGCAGGTCGGTATCGGCGAGAATGCGCACGTAAGTTGTCCCTGAATTCGGGAGTGTAGCAACCTATAGATTTGTCGCCACATTACGAAAGTCAGAGTTACCCGGGGAAGCACGCGCAATAACGGAACTTAGTGGGATTTGCCTGGAGATCTTGTGTTAGCCGCGGGAAGCTGCCAGTGGACTTGGAGACGTTCGTATTCGGGTCGAGGGAGCTGCACCAGCGCTACAGGCTCCTCACCGCTGACCCAGTGCACCAAATTTTCGATGTCGTGCGGAGACATGGCGGTGCATCCGGCGGTTCCGTTCCCTGGTCGGCTCCATTGGTGGAGGAAGATGCAGGAACCGTCTCCGTGTACCGGATTGTCGGTGTTGTAATTCACAACTACTCCCCACCGATACTCCGGAATCGAGCTCATCTTCTCAGAGCTCTTCCAGTCCACCTGATCCACTTTCTCGCGGTCGACGATCCTGCCGTAATAGCGCGAAGTGGGATCATCGACGCACTCGATCGTGGGCGTGAGCGGCGTGTACATGCGCGATCCGGCGAGTTCACTGGCGAATCCGAAGGTTCCGCTCTTTAGCGCAAAGACGCCGGAAGGTGAGCGTCCGTCGCCTTCGTGCTTGACTGGGCCGGGATAGCGATCCGGACTCTCCCTGGTGAGCCCCGGATCCCAGGCCATGCCCGCGCGTCCGACCACAACGGGAATCGGTTCGCTCACCTTGATCCACTCGCGACCGCGGCGTTCGTAGCGGATGAGTGTTCCCTCCACCGCGTTCCAATCCGACGTGGTAACCACAATCAGCTTCTTCTCGTCCTGCCACGTTCGCCAGATGCTCTGATCTTCTTGCGGTTGCGCTGCCGCAGCTGCGAGGAACACGATCCCGAGCAGCAGAAAGAGTCGCATGTACACGGCCCTAGGGTAGCACTGAGCGATCATCATCAAACTCGCGGCACTGGTCGCGATGTCAGGCTGCGGCCTTTGCCTGCCTGGCGATGCCTTGAAACTCCAGTGGGAGGTGGGCGTCGACGAGCGAGGCGCCGCCATCCACGTCAATGAGTTGACCTGTGATCCAGCCTGCTTCTTTGGAGCAGATCAGGGCAACGGCATTGCCGATGTCGGCCGGAGTCCCGAGACGGCCCATGGGAGTCCATCCACGCTCCTGCCAATCGCGCAGCCCATTTTGGAACGCTTCAGGCAAGCTGTTCAGAACGCTGTCTTCGATCCAGCCGGGGCTGATGGTATTTACTGTAATGCCTCGACTCGCCAGAGCTACGGCGAAATAGCGCACCAGGACTTCCATCGCCGCCTTCGCCGCGCCCATCGCTACCCAGGGCTGCCAGCTGCCAAAGCGTCCGCCGGGCGCGAAGGAAATGGCGACGATGCGTCCGCCGCTCGACATAATGGGAGCCGCTTCGCGCACGGCGATGAGAAATGCCTTGGCTTGGGAGTCGACTGCGGTGTCCCACTTGTCGAGGGTGATCTCCATTGGAGCCTGGTAGAAAGTCGGAGCCTCGGGGCGGGCATTGGCGACGAAAATATCCAGCGACTTGAATTCGGCGCGAACCTGCTGAAACATGCGGCTGATTTCTTCCGGCTTGGACACGTCGGCCTGGACCAGAATTCCCGAAGAGCCGAGTTTTCCGATTTGGTCCAGCGTTGCTTCGGCAGCATCCCGATTGCGGTAGTAATGCACGGCGACGCGTGCGCCTCGTTCGGCTAACTTCAGGGCAATGCCGCGGCCGATCCCGCGCGAGCTTCCCGTAATCAGAGCGGTCTTTCCCTCCATAGACATACACACCTCCAAATTGCGCGCAGCATGTTAGTTCGCTGCAGGAGTGTCGTCAAATGCGGAAATCGCTGAGCCGCGAATCTCTAAACTCCACAGCCTCGAAGCGGTAGACTTGAGAGCCGAGGCATGGCGGAGGAATGAGATGTGGTCTGGTCTTCTTTCGTGCGCAAGGAGGAATGGAAGCAGCCGAGAACGAGATCCAGTCCGGGAAAACAGGAGGACTCCATGTCGCCTTCGCCCCGCGGATTGAGGTTCAGCTCTATGGAACGCAGCTCTGTCAGCCTGTGCCCACTTTTGCGAAGCTGAGCGTTGACCTTGGCAATCTCATCAGCTTGTCGGAGCAGTTGCTGCTCGTCGATGCCGCCGGCAATTTTGAATCCTTTGGAGTGGTCCGTGATGGCCATGTACTCATAGCCACGCTCCACTGCTGCCGTGGCCATTTCTGCAATCGTGCCTTCGCGATCACTCCAGGTGCTGTGCATCTGCAAGTCGCCTTTGACTCCCCGCAGCCACGCACGATTAGCAGCCAGCGTGGCGCGGGCGTCGGTCAACGTGAGAAATCCTTGGCGAACATCGGGCGGCTCTGGAACTTCAGGCGGATTGTCGAGCCACGCTGCGATGAGCCGCTGTAGAAAAGGTCCAACTGCAGTGAGTTCGGTGAGAGACCGTCCCGTGCGATGCAGCTCGGCAGCTTCTTCCGGCCAGAACAACGCTGGGGCGGGACGCACGACGCAATGCTTTCTGTGCCGGCATCTTCGCCCTTACTGCTTCGCGCGCGAGCAGCTCAGCAATCTGCGCGTTCGTTAAAGTGCTTGCTTGCCGTCTGGGCATTCGCCTGGAGTCCCCGTCGCTTGTGAGATGCGCGAGAGTGCCGATGTGGGAGGCTCACTCATATGCGGTGACCACTCGTCCGAAACGATGCTGTTCAGCTTAAGAGGTCCAGAAGCCCTTTTTGTCGTAGTCGCGAATTGCGCGCAATTCCTCGGGCGAGGGCGGCGGAGTTTCGCTTACGTTGTCATGTACTCGGAGCTTCCAGCCTGTCGAGGCGATCACCTCTTCGACGGTCACCTCGGGATGATGGGAATGCAGGTAAGCTTCCGCGTCCTCTCCAAAGCGCAAAACGGCCTTGGTGGTGATGATGGCTGCCGGTCCGCCGCGAGGCAGACCGCGACGCTTTCGGTAGCCTGGTCCATCGCCGTTGCCGGGGCTTGTGATGTACGACACGCGCTCGGGCAGGCGCTGAGGCGTGTGGTCGATCATGGCGACGAAGCGTTGTGCGAGCGAAGCGATGTCGCAGGCTCCTCCCGATCCGGGAAGACGAATTGGGCCCTTTGGGCCCTGTACTTGTGTGGAGTTCAGGTTTCCGAAACGGTCTACTTCGGCCGCGCCGAGAAAGCCTAAATTGACTCGTCCTGATTGGAGCAGACTCATTACTCCCATCATGTCGAGACACTGCGTCGCGCCCAGCAGATTCGGTGGATCAGCCATGGTATAGATGAGCTCTGGCGCGGGCGTACTGCGGATGACGCCGTTTTCGAATAAACCGATGCAGTTCGGAGCGTGCGTGCGCTTGGCAACGACGAACGCGATGAGCGGCAGGCGCATGCCGACGAAGACAACTTCGCCATCGCGAATCTCGCGCGCAGCAGCGGCGACCATCAGTTCGCCGAGGGTGTATTTCATTTCGCGGTGAAGACCGCCGGACGCTTCTCGATATAGGCGCTCAGGCCCTCCTTCGCGTCGTCGCTCTCGAAGAGAAGCTGTTGGTTCTCCCGTTCGAGCGCGAGACCGGACTCGATGGGGATCTCCCAGCCGCTCTGAACCGCACGTTTGATACGGCCGACGGCGAGCGCCGCTTTGTTTGGTGGGCAGAACTGGCGCGCGTATTCGAGCACCGCCGGCATGAAGTTGTCAGGGTCGAAAACGTCGTTCACGATGCCCAGGTCTTTGGCTTCAGAAAAGCTGAAAGTCTTGCCTAGAGCCATGAGCTCGATGGCTTTTGATTTTCCGACAACACGTGACAAACGCTGAGTGCCTCCCGTTCCGGGAAGGACGCCTAGATTCACCTCGGGAAGGCCGATCTTGCCTGCATCTTTCCGAGCGATGCGAATGTCGGCAGCGAGCGCGATTTCGAGCCCGCCTCCTACGCAGTGGCCGTTGATGGCTGCAATTACCAGTTTGGGCGTGTTCTCAAGACGAAGCAGCGTCTCATTAGCATGGAGGCAGAAGTAATACTTGTAAGTCGGATCCACGCTGGTGAGCATGTTGATGTTCGCGCCGGCAGAGAAGAATTTGTTGCCCGCGCCGGTGAGCACGATCACATATACATCTTTGTCCATGCGGGCACGCAGGATCGCGTCGTCGAGCTGCCGGTTCATTTCGTACGTGTACGTGTTGGCAGGAGGATCGCTCAGTTCAAGTACTGCAACGCCGGCATCTGTGCTGTAGTTGATTAAAGTCTTCTGTACACTTTCCGTGGTGGGGGACATGGGATCCTGTTTCCTCGCGGCAAACTCTGCATTGTAACTTGCGCATGCAAAGCGTAATCCACAGCTATCTTCAGCGGATTGGGCATCTCCTCTCCGGTGAGCTGCTTCTCATCGAGTTTGATTCCTGAACTCAGGACGAGGAGCCATCATGCCGGCATTTACTGAAGACCTTGAGGCAGTCAGAAAACGAGCGATGCAGAAGATTGAGGATGGAGCCGTCACGCAGGCTTACAAAGGTGACGTAAAGAGGACGGTTGAAATCCTGAACGAAGCGTTGGCGACGGAGATCGTCTGCGTGCTGCGCTACATGCACCATTACTTCATGGCGACGGGAGTGCACGGGATGTCGGTGCGCAATGAATTCAAAGAGCACGCCGACGCTGAACGCGAGCACGCCGACGCCATCGCCGATCGCATTCAGCAACTCGGCGGCAAGCCCGACTTCAATCCTAAGTCGCTGCTGGAGCGGTCAGCGTCGCAGTACGTGGAAGGGAACGATCTTGCCGAGATGATTAAGGAAGACCTGATTGCCGAGCGCATCGTCATCGAGGTCTACAGTGACATGATTCGTTACTTCGGTGATAACGACTCTACGACCCGAATCCTCCTGGAACGCCTGCTTAAAGACGAAGAAGAGCACGCCAGCGATCTAAGCGATCTGCTGTACGTGATCGATCCGCATACCGGCGAGACTGAAGGCCAGGATCCTGGAACCAAACCTCTGAGCGTGAGCGGCAAAGGAGAGAAGACGAAGAAGCCAGCAGCGTAAAAGCTGCTGAGCTTCTGAGCTGTAACCATCTAAGGCGTCGACGGGATTTAAATCTCCAGGCGGCTTGATTCTCGATTACTTGACGCGAACAGTTGCGAGCTTCGCGTCAAAATTGAACTCAATTGATTCGCTACTTTGCTCAGAAGCAGCGGCATACTTCCACTTTTTCACAGCATTGCTGGCGAGTTCCGCTAGCATCGGATTACCGCCGTCGATCTTTGTGCCTTTCACCGAACCGTCGGCTGCTACGAGCGCGCTAATGCGCACCGTCCCACCGATACCTATCTTCTTCAGCATCACCGGATACTCCGGAAGCTGTTCGCGCACAACCTGGCGCTCCGCGCCCTCGGCCAGCGCCATAGAGCACAGCACAACGGCGACGGCAGCTATACGAATTACTTTTGCCATACGACTCTCCCTTGACTGCGAGAGCAAGCGTATGTCGAATGTGACGAAGGGTCAATGTACCCGGGTAACCTGCCCTGTGGAGCCAAAGTAACTGAGAGACTGTGGCGTGGTAATTAGAAGGCAAGCCTCACATTTTAAGAGACTTCCGCGAATTGATGGGATAGAAATTGTGCAAGGCACCCTGTCCGAAAGTGCGGTCTCGGCGTACCGGTAGGCGGCAGTGCGGAGCCCGCGCGAATGTCAGGCAGCTTTGGCGTCCCGCAGACTGCGAACGTGATCGTGTGCGGCCATGATGCTGGTAAGTTGCCGTCGAATTAGCGTCGCGAGATCTTCGCGCAGATTTGGCTCCTGCAAAGCTGTCTCGAACGATGCTTTGGCGCTATCCTCGCCGGATTCTACGCTGGCCAGGATCGTGGCGTCGCCGCCTCCGAGTTCCGATTTGAAATCGATCCATGCACGGCGAATTGCAGCAGCGGCGCTGCCTGAAGTGTCAGGATCGGCTTTTCCTAACCGAATAATCTCCTGTTCGAGTTCTCCTGCGAAGCCGGCCCGCGCGAGACTCTGCTCGTTGAAGAACTCGCGAAGATGCGAGTCGGTTACATGGTCGGCGGCGTCACGATATCCGTTCTGTCCATCGCGGCAGGTATCGACGAGTTCTTGCAGGAGTTTGATTGCGCTTGCGTTGTCCATTGTTGATTCTTGAGATGAAAGAACCAACCTCTAAGTTTGCAACGCACAACTCGTCTCCCAGATGACTGAGGAGTTTGGGGACCTCCGAATTCACTCTCGAGTCCCCCCAAAGTAGCTCGCGCATGCCGGGTTCAGTTTCCGCCTGCATCCTTGCCAGCGGCTTTTCCCGTCATGCGCCGGATGAATTGCACCTCTGCTTCACGGTACGGTTCTCCCGATGCATTGAAGATGTCATGGAACCAGACCGGCGGTGGTTTCATGATGTACGGATGCTGCCACGATTCCCACGGATAAAACGTCTGCGTCTTGCCGGCGACGAATCCCCAGTTGATCGCGCCCACGTGATGAGCTTTCGCGATGGGCAGAATGGTGTCGAAGGTGCTGCCAACCGAGCGCGCCATGTACTCGGTGCAGATGATCGGACGATGGTAGCGCTCAAGCCAGCGCACGTGCTTCTCGAAGCTCTCGGGCCAGCCGTAATTGTGGAAGGTGATCACATCAGAAAGGTCGAGCTGCACGCGCTGCATGGGCGTGAGTGTTTCCGGAGCCGACCAGTCTCCGTCCCAAAGGCCACTGGTAAGCGGCTGAGTTGCGCCCGCCGCTCGTGCCCATGTGTAGACCTGCGGCAGGAGAGCCAACACCAGGTCCTGCTTGTTCTTTGGTTCCATGTCGGAATAAGGCTCGCCGTTGGTGTTGTTTGGCTCATTCCATAAGTCCCAGGCGAGCACGCGCCGATCATTCGCGAATGCCCCAACAACCCCCCGAACGTAAGCCTCGAGCCGCGGATACTGCGATGAATCGGTCAACGCGTCGGCTCCCGGACTTTGCACCCATCCGGAGTTGTGAATGCCCGGAATGGGTGGATGCTGCGGACCCAGTTTGGGAAATGGATCCCACACTGAGTCGAACAGAACGAACATTGGCCGGATGTGGTGCTTGTCAGCGATATTGAGGAACGTGTTGATGCGCTGGGTGAAACCTTTCGCATCCTGCTTCCACACCAGATCGTGCAGGAAGACGCGCATGGTGTTCATACCCATCGACTCTGCCCATCCCAGCTCTTTGTCGATCTGCTGTGGATCGAAAGTTTCCGCCTGCCACATCTCCAGTTCGTTGATCGCGTCGGCTGGAATGTAGTCGCTGCCAACCAGCCACGGTTGCTGCTGATACCAGGCATTGGCTTTTTGCTCTGACCAGCGATCCGGAGCAGGCGAAGACGTTTGGGCAGCAAGGTGAAGCGAGCCAGAAAGCAGCAGGAGGAGAGTTGAGAGCGCCCCGCGGGTGAGAGTCATTCGTTTGTCATTCCCGAAAAAGAACAAGTTTGATGAAATCGAGCGAATCATCATAGCGCATAGCTCGCAAAGCCCGGATAGTGGTTGCAATTTCTTCGAGACGGCACACTCGTGTTAGCAGAACTGCCGCCGCCAGGCTGCGTCTCTCCCATGCACGATGCGGCAAATACATGGGAGATTCAGAGATAGCTGCGAAGATCCCGATTTGAGATTACTTGCGCAACGCCTCTTGAATTGCCCGTTCGGCCAGCGGAGCCATCACCGCATATCCGGCGTCGTTCGGATGCAGGCAGTCGAAAGTTAAATCCTGCTTCAGCATTCCTGAGCCATCGACCATCGCCGAGTAGTAGTCGAGGTAAATGAATCCGTTCTTGGCGGTGTAGCTCTTGATCCAGTCATTCAACTCGACGATCTGCTGCGGCGGTCGTCGAACACTCTGCTGGCGCAGCGAATCGCAGATCGGCATGACCGAGGCAATCACAACGCGAATGCCATTGGCTTTTGCCAAATCCGACATCGAGGAGAGATTGTCTTCGACGTTCTGCAATGTCTCAACTCCGGTATTTGCAGAGATGTCGTTTGTGCCCGCAAGCGTCACCACGACCTTTGGCTGCAGATGAATTACATCGGGACGAAAGCGGACGAGCATCTGTGGCGTGGTTTGTCCGCTGATGCCGCGATTGATGTACGGCTTGCCGGGAAAGAACTGAGCCTGGCCCTTGCCCCACCCATCCGTGATCGAATCGCCCATGAAGACGACGCGATTCTCACCCGGAGCCGGAGGCGGGGTCTTTGCGTTCGCGTCGCGATAGCGGCCGAGATTCGCCCAGTCATTTAACGCCTGGTGCGCGCGCTGAAGCTGAGGAACGAGCTTTTCGAGTTCGGGATCAACCGCCTGCGGCGGCTGATTGGAGGTTGGCTGCGAAGGCGCAAGCTGCGCGAGTCCGCCTGAAAAAGTGCAGAGAACGAGTGCAACCACTGCGAGCAGGTTTTTCATGGAACGGCATGATAAACGATGATGCAGAATTCTTGCGTTACTTCAGCCCGCTGAGAATCTGCTCAACCTCTTTTCGCGAACGAAACTGCCAAGCGCTGCCAAGCTGCTGAAGCGCGCGATTCAGGTCTGCAACTGAGAGGGCGCTCGTTTCTGTAAGCAAGCGCTCAAGCTCGGAGTGGACGATTGCCGTCTCGCGCTCGTCGGCATCTTTGCGGAACTGCTGAGCTGCTGCCCGCGCAGAGCCGTACTCGACCGCCGCGTCCTGATGGAGGTATCCGCGCAAGAAGCGCGTCAGCGCCGCGTACTCGCGTGGATCGGTACCGGAGATCATTTCGGTCTCCAGCATTCCGGATAGCTTGTCAGCACGTAATACCGATTCGAGTTCACCCATTTCAGGATCACCACGGCGTGCGAGCAGGGAAAGGAGTGCGCGTCGTCGCGGCGCATGCTGCGACCGATGGGCTGCGTGCTGTCGTAGTCGAGCACCAGGTTGGAGTGCCCGCCGGGACGATGCAGCCAGCGATCGATCCTGTCATGATTTTCGCGAATCGCAGCATCGACCGCCATCTCGGCGGTGTTGCGATCGGTGTAGGTGGAATCGGTAGAGATCGATTCACTATCGAGGCGCTGTCGCAGCTCTGCGTCAGTTTTCCCGATATGGCGCTCGAGAGTGTGACCGCCCTGAGCCTCGTCCCGTGCGAGGTCGTAACGGGCAGTGGGTTCAAGAGCGACATGCTCTACAGGTTTCGGGGGAGCCTCCGCCGGCTTGGAGCTGCGATGAAAAAATAGATAGTACGCAAGAATGATGAGCAGAATGACAACGATCAGACATCCCAGCCGTTTTCGCTTCACCCGAACATTCTACTGAGCGTTTGCTGTCGCGCGGGAACATCCTCACTTCCGGGAACTCTCATCTAAGAACCTGATGAAATTCACGTATCTACGACGGGTTTGGCGCGCCCTGATCAAGGCTTTCAAGGACGTCGATCAGCACCATCTGCTCGCCTTCGCGGGCAGCCTGGCCTACTACTTTTTCATGTCGCTGATCCCGTTCCTGATCTTCCTCGCCAGCCTGCTGGTTTACGTTCCCATTCAGGGACTCTTCAACTACATCCTCGGCGGGCTGGCGCACATGCTGCCGCGCGATTCCATGCAGACCATCCAGAAGGTCGTCACTGACCTGATTGCAACCAACCGCACAGGTTTTCTGTCGTTCGGAATCATCGGGACAATCTGGTCCGCATCCGGCGGATTCAGCGCGATGATTGAAGCGCTCAACGTCGCGTATGACGTGCAGGAGGGGCGGCCCTTCTGGAAGACGCGTCCGTTAGCTGTGCTGCTGACGGTGGCTGTCGGTGCGCTGGTTACGATTCTTCTGTTCGCGATGTTCTTCGGACCGCATTGGGGAGGCATGCTCGCCGCCAAATTGAACCTCAGCCCCTTCTTCACCAAGGCGTGGTTCTACTTCCGCTGGGTGCTCGCCGCAATCTGCGCGATCTTAGCGGTCGAGATTATTTATTATCTTGCTCCCAATGTGGAACAGCGCAGATTCATTCGTACAGTTCCCGGATCGATCATTGCAGTTGTGCTTTGGGTTTTCGCGTCGTACGGGCTGGGTTTTTATCTCCAGCACTTTGCACAGTTGAGCAAGAGCTATGGCGCTCTCGGCGCGGTTGTTGGATTGCTCTTGTGGTTTTACGTGAGTAGTGCAGCAATCTTGATCGGGGCCGAGGTGAATGCCGAATTGGCAAAGGCTGTAGGAAAGCTGCCGCCGGTCAAAGAGGCGGTCGAACCCGGAAAAGAAGAAAAGCCACAGGTTCGCCGCGCGAGTTAAACAGAACCGGCTACCGCCGTCGGTTCCGTTCGCCTACCCGCGTCTTGCGCGATTCGTCATCTCCGCCTTGACGCCCGCCATCTTCGATTGTCCTTTGGGGATGCTGAGCGATTTCCATTCGGCTCCGCGGAAATGCTTTGCCAGCAGGATGATCTGCCCCACGTGCTCGGCGTAGTGCGTCAACTGGCGGCTGATTGCTTCCATTACCGAGTGCTCCTGGCCGCGAATCGTGATGGTCCTCTTGAGGTCGTCTGCCGTGAGTGGCTCAACCGCAGAAAACACGAGCTGCCATCCCTTGTTCCACCACTCCTTCACCTGCTCAGGCGTGGAGGAGGAATCGAGAACGAATTCGTTATCACGGTCGCGGTCAGGCTTCTCGCCGTCGCTGGTGAGGAAGTCAGTCCATCGCGAGCGCATGTTGCCGGCCATGTGCTTCACGATGATCGCAATCGAGTTCGCTTCGGGATCGATCAGGCGAAACCAGTCCTCCGAACGAAGCTGCGCGAACGCGGCTTCGGTTCGCGACTTGTATCCGCGAAACGTGCGCAGGGCCTCGGCCAGAAATGCTGCGCCTGGATCGTCCGTGCTCATTGTCCCTCCTGGTGCGAGTTGAGCCATTGAGTCATGCTGGCCTCCTGCTGATGCTTGAAACCGATGCAGTCGTTGATGCGTTCCAGGCTCTGCTTTACGGCGCGTTGAGCTCCCGGTGCCGAATGATCCGCGAAGAAGTGCTCGATGTCGTCATGCATCTCGCTGGAGCAGGCATTTCCCAAAGCGGAAATCGCGCCGGCGCCACCGAACGAAGTCACCTTTGGAGCCAAATCGTTCCAGTGCTCCTTCAGATACTTCCAGGCAGCGTCCCGAGAAGCAGGATTCGCCAGCAAGGCACTGAAGAAACGTGGATAGTCCTGTTCGCGAACCTTGCCTTGATCGACCAGCGAGATGGTTCGATTCAAAAGTTCAGGTTGTTGGAAATCCGCAAGCGCGAAGAGGTAATGGTAGTACTGGTCGGTTGATTTGCTCTGGTTGAACGCTGTTGTGAAGCGATCATAAAGAGCCGCATCGCCAGTGTGCGCTGCGACTGTGAACGCATTCCCAATCACAGTGCCATCCACAGAAGCAGGATCACTCATGTATTGAGTTACAAGTTTTCGCGCGGCAGTTATCGCGTTTGGATCGTCCGCATCTCCGAGAATTTCCAGCAGGCTGGCTCGCAATGCCTTCTGCTCGTCGGTGTCAGTCCTGGCAGGCTCCCAACCGACTCGCCGCGCAGCCGCGCCGAACTGGTCACGTACAAACTGATCGAACTTTGCTCGATCGTCCGAGGTGATCAGGGAGTTTGCGACATAGTCCAGGTGACTCGAGAGTGCGTCGATCACGTGCAGGTTCTCCTCGGAGCGCAGTTGATGCGAGACCTGGAGAAAATCGGAAAGAGAGGTTTTCCCCGCGCGCGTCATCGCCCATGTGTCCTCCACCAAGGCAATGCGCTCTGGAACGTTGAGCTGCTGTTCGGCCACCGAGCCTATCTTTTCCAGATTCGATGGCGTGTATTCGACGCGGTAATAGCCCTTCGCGTCGCGGTTGCCGAATACCCAATCGGAACAAGCCGGAGCTGAGGCTGTTTGGTCGCGAGACGTGATCAGAGCACATGTGCCCCCGTTGTTTCCGCTCGATTTGGTGCAAACCGGAATGTGCCAAGTCTGTGAATTCTCTGAATTAGCCGAATCCGAAGAAATCAGAAAGCGTTGCTGCTTCATCTGCAGCGTTTCCCTGTTGCCCTCACATGAAGAACTCAAGGTCAGCATAGGCACGCCGGGCTGCATGACGAACGTCGGCATCATTTTGTCCACTGGCTTGCCGGATGCTTTCGCTTCCGCATCCCAGAAATCGGCAGAGGTCGCGTTGCCATTCGCGTGCGCCGCTAAATATGCATTTACGCCTTTGCGGAAGACTTCAGGACCGAGGTACGACTCGAGCATCCGCAACACGGCGCCGCCTTTTTCATAAGTAATGCCGTCGAACATCTCCTTGATTTCTGAAGGAGTACTCGGATTACCGTGAATGGCTCGCGAGGTGGCGAGCGAATCGACGCCGATGATCCGCTGTGCCTGTGCGGCAGCATCTTCGTCGAGATGCCACTCTGGATGCCATGCTTCGATTGGCTTCGTGGACATCCACGTCGCAAATCCCTCGTTGAGCCAGATGTCGTCCCACCAGGCGGCGGTTACGAGATCGCCGAACCACTGATGTGCAATCTCATGGGCAATGGTTGATGCCTGCCCACGTTTGCGAAAAACCGAGGCACTGTTCTCATTCAGCAACAGAGCCGTATCGCGATAGAAGATCGACGCCGTGTTCTCCATTCCTCCCCATTCGTAATCGGGAATGGCAACCATATCCAGTTTCCCAAATGGGTACTTGATGCCATACCAGTGGTTGTAGAACTGAAGGGAGTGAGCGGCAACGTCCAGCGCAAATGCACCGTACTGCCTCTTCTCAGGGACTGCACACACGCGAATTGAAATACCCTCGACCGTGCGCGACAGGCATTGCCAATCCCCGATGGCCAGCGCGACCAGATAGGTAGACATCTTTGGCGAAGTCGAGAAGATGATCTGATGACGGTCGCCTTCGATCGGCTCATCTTTGATGATCCTGCCGTTCGAAATTGCCGTGTCGCCTTTATCCGCCATAACAGTGAGATCGAATGTGGCTTTGTACGACGGTTCATCAAAGCACGGGAACATCATGCGGGCATATGTGCCTTCGAACTGCGTGACCGCATACAACCGACGCGAACTCTTGCTCAAATAGAGGCCACGCAAACCTTCGGTCAGCTTGCCTGAGAACTTCAGATGGATTTGCGCGCCGCCGGCAGGTATGTCTGCCGGCAGCTGCAGCTTCACCATCTCGTCCGCCTTGTCATACACGACCTCAGCCTTTTGCGATTTGCCTCCGGAGTTGACCTCGGCTTCGGAGATGTCGAGATCGAGCGAATTGAGCACGATCTCTTTCGCCGCCAAGTTCAGGCGAACGTCGATCGTTTCTTCACCCGAGAACTTTCGTTGTTCAATGTTGGGATCAAGCGACAGCTTGTAGTGGCTCGGGATGACAGTCTTTGGAAGACGCTGCGCGAAGAGGGAAGAAGTTGCGAGTAAGACCGTGACTAGGATTCGCTTCATGGGAAACGAATCATCTTACCGAAAATGTCAGTGTCGGTACCGTCTGCGGTAGCAGATGGGTATCGTGACTGACCCACCCGCTACGCAGGCGGTACTGACTTCTGTTATTTGGTGACGGTTTTAGCCGCTGACATGTTGTCGAAGCGATCCCACACTCTCACCACCACAACATGCTCACCCGGCACTACGACCTGCGCCTGATCAGTTTGCGGAAGTCCGGATTCGCTTCCCCCATCTCGGGTGCGAGAGCGTTTGCCGCCCTTTTTGTTGGTGTCTTGAGCCAGAACGGCTTCGCCCTGCGGTAGTGCCGCGTTGAAATCGTATTCCTCGGTCGGCGAATCGGAGATCTGTCCGACAGGCTCGATGTAGTGCCAGTCGCCAGCATCGATCGAGTACTCCGCGCGCTTGATCGCCGAGAAACTGTCCACAGCGCGGAAACTCACGTGCATGGTCCCGGCCTCCACCTTCGCCTGCAGTGCTTGCACCTGTGGCGGAGTGCTATCCACTTCGAAGCGAGAGCTGATCTGTTCATCAGTGAGCGCCTCATCCGGCGAATGCGAAGGAGCGTCGGAGGCGACGATGCGCACGGTGTAACCGCCATCGGGCAACAGACTCGAATCCCAGGAGTAGAACTTGTCGGTGATGCCGTCCTTCAACAACTTCCAATCGTACTCGTTGTCACCCTTGTAGTAGATCGAATAAACGAGATCGTCATCGTTGTCGTCATGCGCCGACCAGCGCACCGCGATATAGTCACGATCTTTGACCGCGGAGGGAGCCACGTCGAAGCGCGCTGGAGTTGAAGATGCTTGTCCACCCAGAGGAATTGAGATGGCGTCGCTCGATAATTTCTGATTTGGAGGTGAGGTGATCCTCGCACCCACCTGCACGGTAATGTCGTCGATCACCGGAGCAATATTTTTCGGCAGATAGTTGAGTGCGACACTCTCGACTTGCGAGCCGCCGTTCGTCGGACGCAGCGCAATCTTCCACTGCACAAACCGCGCCGAGGGAACCGGCACGCGTTGGTTTGTCTTCAGATCGACCTTGGCCCAGGGACTCCAGTTGCGATCGGGATTATCGACATTCCCGCTGCGCACGAAGAAGTCAAAATCTCCCGTGCCGCGGACCTGTGCGCGTCCCCATTGTGAGAAGGTGTGGGCATCGAAGATGTCGCTCTCATAAGTCCCTTCCTGCTGACGGCCTGGTCCGAGGACGAAGAGCTTGCCCAAATTGGCAGTCACGGCATAGATCGCGCCGTTCGTCCCGCGGGCCATCGAGGTAATCTGATTCGCGCTCAGCTTCACGAGATCGCGGTAGACGCCGGCTTTCGAAGCGGGGTTGATGGAATAGATGTGGCCGCGGTTCCCCGTTCCGGCAAGCAACTGTCCCTCGGGACCAAAGACGAGCGAATAGACGAGATCTTCTTTCGAACTCCAGATTTTGCTGGGCGAGCCATCCGGAGAAATCATGTAGATCTCCGAGCCACCGCTGATCGTGCTCGGTGTCGGAGGTGCAGGAGGCGGAGCAGCGCCGGAGGCAGTGGGAATCGCAGTGATCGGACCCGAAGCAGTCACCGGCGGCGGCGTTCCCGCGTGTTTTTCTCCGACGCCAGCGGCATAGATGTTTCCTTGTGAGTCGGTGGTGAGGGCAGTGATTTCCTTTTTGGGAGCGCTGTACAGAACGAATGCCTCGCCCGCCGGCGTGATGCGATAGACGAGTCCGCTGCCGTCCGAGCCGGCAATCACGGTGCTCAAAGTGGGAATGGCGTTCTTCTTCCGCTTGTTGTCCTCAGCTTGTGGAGCAGGCTTCAGCAGCGTGAGCGAACGAATGTGGGCCTCGTCACTCTTGAAGAAAACAGAGCCCTGGCCGTTCTTCTCGACCTTGTAGATCTCGCCGTTGTCGCCGGTGGCGACGTAGAGAGGCCCGGCGGGATCGAGTTCGATATCCCAAATGTATTTCGTTTTGGGATCGAAAAAGACAGAGGAGCGGTAGGTCTGCTCGCTGGGACTTGATTCGGCGGTAGCTTCCGCCTCTTTGCTCTTCTCTTTCTTCTTGCCGGTCGCAGGGAGATTGGGTTCGAGCTTGTAAACGCGACCGTCCGGCGACGTAGCGGCGTAGATCGTGCCATCGCTGTCGATAGCCATCGCCTGAATCTGTAATTCTTTCGCCTCGAAGATGGTTGTCGCTTTGCCGTCAGGAGCAACGCGATAGACACGGGCGGGAGAACCGGCACCGACGTAAGCATTTCCTTGCGCGTCGGTTACGACCTGCCAGATGTAAGTGGAGGGCGATGTGTAGATCGCCTTAAGAGAAGGAGCAAGCTCCAGTGTACCGTCGCTTGAGATTGCCACTCCGTTGGCGGTGCCTTTTTCAAATTCGTCAAATTTGGTCTGCACCCAGATCTGGGTGCCCTCGGCGAATAGTGCCGAGGAAAGTAGAACGAGGGCAAATACCCTCAGAAAACTGCGGGCCATATTCAAAGTGTAACGAAACCAGGAGCGAACACGAAGGTCACGAAGGCAAAACCGGAGGTCACGGAGAAGTTCTTCATGAACTTGGTGTTTCCTTCGTGCCCTTCGTATTCACTTTGGGGAGTTTTCCGAAGTCTCCACAAGCCTCCACAGCTTTGCCCTGATAACCGTCATTGATTCTCAACCAGCTAACGCCTAGGTTCGTAGTTGCCGCTTCGCAAGAAAGAGAATCGTCCAGGCGCTCCCGGAAATCCACAGGTTATTAACAGTAAAAATGCCTTAAAAATCGACCTCTGCAGCTCTTGTTTGTTGATAGCGAAAGGCTTAGAGGAGGCCTGACTATGCTACGTTGCTGATACAATATATAGTGTTTGCCTATTGACAGGCCCCATATGCGGGAGTAACTTACGACTCCTACCGGTTCGAAAGGCCTTTTCGACCCGGTAAGCAGTCCTCCTCCAGAGCCTGAATGCAAGAGGTGAGCATTCATAGACAAGAACCCTGAACCGGGTGCCAGCGGTGACACCCTCGATTATTTGGTGATTGCGTGATGTCGTGATTTCGCGATTTGCAAATCACGAACTCGCCCAATCGCGAAATCGCGAAATTTTCCCAGGAGTCTCCCCATGGCGGAAGTGAGCAACAGGACGCAGGTGGCGGACAGCACAGCCACCAAGACCACGCCCGCAGTCTCCACCCCTAACACGAAGAAGGCGCCGGGCCTCCAGTTCCGTCGTTATTTCACCAAGCCGGGCACCTCGCCCTACGACCAATTCCAGTGGGAGCTGCGCACCGCCGCAATCACGGACGCTCAGGGCAAGACGATCTTCGAGCAGAAGAACGTCGAAGTGCCGAAAGACTGGTCGATGACGGCGACGAATATCGTTGCCAGCAAGTACCTGCATGGAACGCTCGGTACGGCCGAGCGCGAGAGCGGGGTGCGTGCTCTGGTAAGCCGCGTGGCCGAGACGATTCGCGATTGGGGAACTAAGGGCGGCTATTTCGCTACAAAGAACGATGCCGAGAGCTTTCATGACGAGCTCGTGTACATCCTGCTCGACCAGCGTGCCGCATTTAACTCGCCGGTTTGGTTCAACGTCGGATGCGACCGCCTGGAGCCGAACTCCGATGCGCAGAACTGGCATTGGAATCCCGAAACAGGAAACATCCAGCACGGCGTAACCGGATACCGCAATCCGCAGTGCTCCGCCTGCTTCATTAACTCGGTCAGGGACTCGCTCGATTCGATTCTCACACTGGCCAAGACCGAAGGCATGCTTTTCAAGTGGGGATCGGGTACCGGCACAAATCTTTCTCCGCTGCGCTCATCGACGGAGCAGCTTTCTGGTGGCGGCACAGCCTCAGGTCCGCTGAGCTTCATGCGCGGCTTCGATGCGTTTGCCGGCGTGATCAAGTCCGGCGGCAAGACGCGTCGCGCGGCCAAGATGGTGATCC
The DNA here is from genome assembly GCA_035764005.1 of Terriglobales bacterium. Classification (NCBI taxonomy): domain Bacteria; kingdom Pseudomonadati; phylum Acidobacteriota; class Terriglobia; order Terriglobales; species Terriglobales bacterium. The sequence goes on along the minus strand of DASTZZ010000019.1, from coordinate 139,854 downwards.
TCAACGTCGATCATCCCGATATTGAAGAGTTCATCACCTGCAAGATGGAAGAAGAAGCCAAGGCCTGGGCGCTGATCCGTGAAGGCTACGACGGCAGCACGCCTGACTCGCCTGCGTACTCGTCGATCTTCTTCCAGAACGCGAACAACTCGGTGCGTGTGACCGACGAGTTCATGAATGCGGCCATTAACGACGAGAACTTTTTCACGCGCTCGGTGAAAGACAAGAAGCCGTTTGCGTCCAAGAAGGCAAAAGAGCTGCTGCACAAGATTGCGGAGGCTACGTACTACTGCGGCGATCCCGGCATGCAGTACGACACCACGATCAATAAATGGCACACGTCAAAGAACACGGCGCGCATCAACGCCTCGAATCCGTGCTCGGAGTACATGTTCCTCGATGACTCGGCGTGCAATCTGGCCAGCATCAACCTGCTGAAGTTCTATACCAACAACACCTTCGACATTGAAGCGTATAAGTTCGCGTGCGACGTGCTGATCACCGCGCAGGAGATCCTGGTGGACAACTCCGGCTATCCCACCGAGGCGATCGCGCGCAATTCGCACGACTATCGTCCTTTGGGACTCGGTTATGCGAACCTCGGTGCCCTGCTGATGGCCGCCGGTCTGCCGTACGACTCCGATGCCGGACGCGACTACGCCGCGTGCCTGACGGCGATCATGTGCGGTGAAGCCTATTACCAGTCGTCAAAGATCGCAGAGCTGTGCCCGCAGCTCGCTCCTGCGACTCCGCTCACCCAGACTGCCGAGATCACCGGCGCCGCATGCCCGGGCTTCTACATCAATCGCGAGCCGTTCCTGGATGTGATCCGCATGCATCGGGCTTCGGTGAACAACATCGGAACGTCGCTGAAGGCAGGCGCTGCAGACAAGCAATTGCCGAAGCTCATCGAGGCAAGCAAAGATGTTTGGGACGCGGCCCTAGCGCACGGCGAGACTTACGGATATCGCAACTCGCAGGTAACCGTGCTCGCTCCCACCGGCACCATCGGCTTCATGATGGATTGCGACACCACCGGCATCGAGCCCGATTTGGCACTCGTGAAGTACAAGAAGCTAGTCGGTGGCGGCATGATTAAGATCGTCAACAACACCGTTCCCTCGGCCCTCTTCAAGCTCGGCTATTCGAGCGAGCAGGCAAGCGGGATCGTCAGCTACATCGACGCGACCGGCACCATCGAAGGCGCTCCCGGGCTTAAAGAAGAACACCTGCCGATTTTCGATTGCAGTTTCAAACCAGCAAAGGGAACGCGCGCCATTCACTACATGGGACATATCAAGATGATGGCTGCCACGCAGCCATTCATCTCCGGCGCGATTTCCAAAACGGTGAATCTACCGAACGACGCGACGATTGAAGACATCGCCGAAGCCTACATCGAAGCGTGGCGCGAAGGACTGAAAGCCGTTGCGATTTATCGCGATGGATCGAAGGGATCGCAGCCGCTGAATGTCTCTGACGGCGACAAAGCGAAGTCAGCTACCGGCTCCCAGCTTCCTGCTTCCGGCCAAGCCGCTGGATCTCAGCTACCGGCAAGTAGCCAGCAGGTAGCCGAGGTTCAGGACCAGAATGCTCCGCCAAAGGCTGTTCGCCACCGTTTGCCCGAAGAGCGGGCATCGCTCACGCACAAGTTCTCGATCGCAGGGCACGAAGGTTACATCACTGTAGGCCTGTATCCGAACGGACAGCCGGGCGAGATCTTCATCAAGATGGCAAAGGAAGGCTCGACAGTCTCCGGGCTGATGGATGCTTTCGCCACTTCAGTTTCTCTCGCGCTCCAGCACGGCGTTCCTTTGAAAGTGCTCTGCGAGAAATTTGCCCACACCCGTTTCGAGCCCAGCGGCTGGAGCGGCAACGGCAAAATCGGTTTTGCCAAGTCGATCACCGACTACATCTTCCGCTGGCTGCACTATCGCTTCGTCGAGCCGGAGCAGGGAGATTTGTTCGAAGGCATGCTGAAGCGAAACGGCGTGTCAGCGACAGTTCCAGAACTCACAGCCGAGGCATCGAGTCCAACGCCTCAGCTAACTGCCGATACCCAGCAAACAACGACGACTAAACACCATGCCGCCGACGCTCTGCGCGAGTTCGTCGATCTCGGCGATGCACCCTCGTGCCACGTCTGCGGCTCGATCATGACGCGTAACGGAAGTTGCTACCGCTGCATGAGCTGCGGCAGCACAAGTGGATGCAGTTAAACAAATCGGGTGATTGCGTGATCGGGTGATGATTTGGCGATTCTCAAATCACAAAATCACGCAATCGCGAAATCACGAAATGTTTTTGACTCTGGCCGAGGAGACCTCCCCCAAAATGTACGAAGATAAAGAGTCGCTCCGATTCCCGATTGAAGAACTTGAGTACCAGCCCGATCCCGACAGCTTGGCAGGATTCATCGCAGGTTTGGCGGAGAAGGTGGATGAGTTGCTGGCCGCAGCTAACTGGCGGCCAAGTTTGGAATAGTCTTCGTTTTCAATTAAGCCGCTCGCAAGGCTCTTACTATAGGAGCGACTCCTATCTACACGCTCGCGATTTTCCGGTGTATCAGAAGGAAGTAAAGAGATACGCCGATCAGCAGGATCCCATTTGCGGTGAGCACGATGGGCGCTGTGAATGCCGGTACCAGCCAACCCGAAATTAAATTTCCCAGTGGCATCCCACCGCGGAATGCGCAGTTGTAAACGCTCATCACGCGCCCACGCATCTCGTCTGTCGTGATGAGTTGCACCAGCGAGCTAACGCTGGCGAAGACGGCCATCAACGCGAATCCGAACAGAACCAGTAAGGGGCCGCTAAAAGCCAGGTTCCGCGATATCGCAAAACCGGAGATCGCAGCGCCAAGGAAGAGCATCATCACAAGCGCGCGGCGTCCTTTGCCGGAAGCGTTGCCGAGCGCCGCAATTGCGAGCGATCCGCAAATTGAGCCGACGCCGATTAGGGAAAGCAAGTTCCCGTAAATTCGTGGGCCGGAGTGGAAGATGTCATTTACGAAGACAGGAATGTAAGTGCGCAGCGGCATGCTGAGCGCAGTCATGCAGAACGCGAGCACGATCAGCGCCGTCATGGCTTCCTGCTCGCGCACAAACTTGATACCGAGCTTGAGACTGGTGAGCACCGATTCCTTCGACGGCTTCGGGAAAAAGCGATTCGTGATGAGCAATAGCGCAATGATGGGTGCGACGAATGACGCCGCATTCAGTCCGAAGCACCAGGTTTCTCCAATGCGCGCCAGTGCCTGTCCCGCGAGCGCAGGGCCGATCGTCACTGCCATGTTGAACTGAATCGAGTTCAACGCGATGGCATTCGGCATGTCCTCCCGGCTGACCAAAGTGGGAATGAGTGCCTGATACGCCGGACCTCCGAATGCCTGAGCGAATCCCGCTAGAAACGATAGGCAGAGGATATGCCAGATCTGAACCGTATTTGTGGCAACAAGAACGGTTAGCAATGCCGCGCAGGCGAGTTGCACGTATTGCGAGCCCAGCAGAATCCTTCTTCTCTCGACGCGATCGGCGACGACTCCGCCGAGCAGTGAAAAAAGAAAGATGGGAATACCGGCGAGGAATTGGTCCAGCGCCAGCAGAAATGCCGAGTGGCTAAGGCGATAGATGAGCCAGCTCTGGGCGACGATCTGCATCCAGGTGCCGATGCTGGAGATGCACGCTCCAAACCACATCAGGCGGAAGTCTCGGTACGAGAATGCCTTAAAAACCCGCGAGAGAATCGGCGGTTTGGCGGTTACGGTCGGCCCTACGGCATCCAGCTCAGTCGGCAATCGTGTTCGTCCTTGAAACTCAGCTTACACTTTGACGCAAGCCTCCGCGAAGCGTAACCCAAGCGGGACAAGCGGGCGAAATTTAGCCGGTGCGGATGCGTTTCCGAAAGCTCAGCAGAATCATCATTCCGACTTTCTCGAATCTCTCGATCGGTGCACATAGGCTTGGAGCGACATGAAATCGATGCTGCTCCACCTCGAGCCCGAGACCCTTCGTTGAATGCACAAGTTCTTCTGCCGTGAATTGCTGCCGCTGATACCGGAGATAGCAATCCGGCAGAGCTAAATGATTTAGCCCCGGAATCCAGCGATGGACGGAGGGATGATCAAATGCAAATCGCTCCAGTCGACGAAGATAGCTGTTCCGATTCGGAACCGTCAGGATCAGCAATCCGCCTGGGGCAAGCAATGCGGCCAAGTGGGCGATGATTTCTGCGTGATCGGCTACAAACTCCAGCACGGACAGGCAGAGCACAAGATCGTATGAATGCCGGCGATATGCCGCATCGTTACCGGGGTCGTCGCGGATCAGTTCAAGTTCTGCGGTGCAGGATGATCCCAGCCGCGATTGCGCAGCCTCGATCATCGCTCGCGAGCGATCCACTCCAGTCACTCTGATTCCCAGAGCGGAAAGAGCTCCAACGAAGACCCCCGCCCCGCATCCAAAGTCCAAGGCTCTATATTCCGCCGACCGATCCACTCTTCGTGTCGAAAGTTCCTCCACGACTGTGCTGAGGACGAGATTTCTGCGTTGCAGATATGTGCGGCTGAGATAGCGATTGGGCCATCGGGGCGCCTGTTTTTCGAAGAATAAATCTGTTGGCGGGTGTTGGCCGACCTGCACCGGTTCGGAAGAAGGGCGAGCTGTCATAGAATCAGCAACATACAGGCTGTGCAACCTTGGTGTAACGCTCTCGAATCTGATTAGCTATGTGGTGGCTTCTCGGAGCTGCGATTTGGGCAGTTTTACTGGTCGTTATAATTGCGCTCTGCCGAGTTGCGGCCAACGCCGACCAAGCTGCAAGCAAAGCCTTTGCTGCGATGGAGCGTGCCGAGCGCCAGAAGATCTGCAAGTTCGCTATCGAACGCCGTGATAGGGCAGCCTAATCTCTCTACTCTCACGTTCGCCATTCTCTATTTAATATTCAATCAAGTTTGCCGATAGTAAGTCTTCTCAAGCTGTGCGTGGTACGCATAGTACGGTCCTGACGAACGAAAGTTCACCGCGTTTACCACGATTCCCAAAACCGGCACTGCGTGCTGATTGAGCGATGTGCATGCGCGGGCGAGAGCTTCGCGCGTTGTCTGGCCAGAACGCATCACGAGCAGCACAGAATCCGCTTTGGGTGCGATTCGCAGAGCATCGGTGACGGCGAGTATCGGTGCGGTGTCGATGATCACGTAATCGTATTGCTCGCGCCACGCGCGCATCAGCTGATGCATGGCGGAGGACCCTAGCATTTCGGCCGGCATCGCTTCGTCTGGGCCGGCGGTCAGGATGGCAAGCTGCGGCAGTTGCGGATGCGAGAACGCGACGTCATCGGCCGCGTGTGTACCGCGAAGGACACTCGTTAGCCCGCGAGCATTGGATATTCCAAAGCAGGTGTGGAGAGTCGGCTTACGCAGGTCAGCATCCACCAGGAGCACGCGTTTGCCTTGTTGCGCGATGATCACAGCACAATTGGCTGCGACGCTGGTTTTGCCTTCGCCGGGTAGACAACTCGTTACTACCAGCGTCTTCAGTTCCGGCGGTGAGAACAGAATCGAAGTTCCTAGAGTCCGATACGCTTCTGCTGCTGCCGAATTCGGCTTGCCCAGCGAAATCACGTTGTTCCTATTCTCGGAATCTGCTTGTACGATCTGGAATGATTCAGGGCGATATTCGGGTATGAGTGCGAGCGATGGCATCGCAGTGAATGCTTCAACGTCGGCCGGATCGTCCAGTGTCCGATGCCTTCCTTCCCGAAATGCAATTACGACCGCACTCAGAACGAAGCCTAGAAACAATCCAATAGCAGAAGTCTTCGCGAAATTTGGAGACACTGGCCTACGCGGCATTTCCGCAGCATCAATTACACGGATGTTGGTCGAACGAAGACCAGCCGCGACTCCCGCCTCTTTCATGCGCTCCTGGAGCGTGTCATAGAGTTGGCGATTGGAATCAAAGTCGCGCTTGAGTAATCCGTATTGAATTGCACTTTCGTTCAGGCGATTGGCTTCCTGCTTCTGCTGCTCGAAGGCCGTCTTCAGCTTTTGCTCAGCACGCGCTGCAGCCAGGTACTCACCCTTCGCGCGCGCCTGAACGCGTTTAAGCTCAGCTTGAATGCTGGCATCCACGCTCTTCATTCGATTATTCAGCTCGACAACTTTCGGATAGTTCGGGCCATAGGTCGTGGTCGCCTGCGCGTATTCGTTCTTGAGATCGGCTTCCCGCAGGCGCAAGGCTTGCAGATTCTCCGTTGATTTCACTTCGGGAAGCTGGTCCAGATCGCCCGACGCGACCGTCTGGTACAGCGATTCTTTTTCCATCCGCTCCGCCTCAGCGGCCGTGAGTTGCCTGTTCAGGTCTTCGAGTTTGGCCGTGATAACGTTCTGCTTGTCGTCGGTTCCTACGATGTTGTGCTCGCGCTCGTATTCAACAAGCCTTTGCTGTGATTGCTCTACTTTGGTGCGCAAATCCGTCAATTGGCTGGATAAAAACCGCGCTGAGCGGGTGGACGCTTCGTAGCGCGAACGAATGCTGTCATCGATGAAGCCGTCGACAAGCGTGTTTACGATTTGCGCGTTCAGTTGGGGATCGGGTCCGGTGTAGCTGACCTCCACTATGCGCGTCTGTTTCACGCTATTAGCAGCCAGATGGAGCAACAGAACGTCCACCGCCGCGCTTTCGGCTTCGGTCTCGCCCGATTCGGAAGATCGAGAAGGCTGCCCACCCGGTTCAAGCTTTGCTTGACGCATGAAGCTCGTATTCTTGTTCAGCCCGAGCTTGCGTACGACGGACAACGCAAGCGTGCGGCTCTGCAGAATGTGCAACTGAGTGTCAAGACTCACAGAGTAGTCATCCAGATCGCCGGACCCTAGTCCCAGATTCTTGCTCAGAGAGACTCCGCCTTCACTATCGCGGTAAATGACGAGGTTTGCCGTCGCGCGATACGTGCGAGGCTGCAGCGCAGCAATGAGCACCGTGACTAGAAGCACTCCAAGAACGCAAGCCGCAATGGTCCATCTGTACTTCTGCAGCAGCCAAAGTGAGCGTTGAAGAGGCGATTGTTGCGGTATGCGCGCGAACAGTCCCGCGGGAGGGACCTGCGCGAGTCTGGACGACTGCTCTTCGCACTTCACCAGAGCCTGCGAGTTCATGACGAGTGGCCGAAACGAAGGACAGGAACTTACAGGATGCGCGGCGAAATTACAAGTGCGCCTAAGCTGGAGGATCCAGTTCGTCCAATTCGAGAAACTGACGCAAGACGGGATTGTCGCTCTCGGCCATGCCCTTCATTGTCCCGAAATAGAGCGCAGTGCCTTCATGTAGAAACAGGACGCGGTCGGCTAGTTTGTGCGCGAGGCGCATGTCGTGGGTGACAACAATGCTCGTCAGCTTGAGCTGAAATTTGAGTTTCTTGATGAGGTCGCCGAGCAACTGTGCCATCAGCGGATCGACCATTGTGGTCGGCTCGTCGTAAAGAATGCACTCCGGCTGAGCCGCCAATGCCCGCGCAATCGCGACGGAGCGCTTCATGCCAGTCGAGAGATCTGATGGAAGAAGATCGCGCATAGCTTTCACGCCCACCATTTCGAGCAATCCATCGACGACCTGGAAGATCTGTTCTTCATTCAAGTCGCGGCGCTCCCGCAAAGGAAAGGCGACGTTCTCTCCAACGCTGAGTGAATCGAAGAGAGCCCCGTTTTGGAACACCATGGTGACCTTCTTGCGAATGCGCTCAAGGTTCGGCTCGTCCATCTGGGTGATGTCCTCGCCCGCGACAATCACCTCGCCGCAGTCGGCCTTGAGGAATCCCATAATGAGCTGGAGCGACACTGACTTTCCGACGCCGCTGCGCCCGAGAATGCACATCGTCTGCCCGGGTGGTACATCGAAGCTCACACGCTCGAGGATTACGTTCGAGCCAAAAGCCTTGCAGACGTCCTTGAACTCAATATAAGGACGCACCTCGACCGGAGGTGCGCTCGGCGTCTCGACGAGATGAATTCCGTCAGTTGACATGAAAACGTTCAGCTAAGCCCTTCGCGCGCTCCAGGTCCGCAGGCGTGTTGACGTTCATCAGCATCTCAGAGCTGAAACCTGCAGAAGTAAGTTCGTGCTGCTCAATCACTCTTATTGCAGTAGCTTGCGTACCCATCATGCCCTGAGCTGCCTGTTCTAACAAGCGTTGAATCGACAGTTCCCGATTTGATAGCGCTCGTTCCAATACAGGCAACAATGCCCGATGGTATGCAGCGCAAACCGGCTGCAATCGGCGGCTCGTTCCATTCGAAGCTGATCTCGATTCCAAATCGGGCACATCCAGGCCCGGAACCGGCGCCTCCGGAACCACGGCCAAGTAGCTGGGACCGCATTTCGAGGCGATGAACTGTAAGAGCGCAGTGGGAACCAGCGGCATATCAACCGCCAAAAAAAAATTCCAGTCCGTTTTGGAATGGTGGAGGCCGGAATGAATTCCTGCCAATGGCCCGCAGTTCGCGAATTTGTCCCTGAGACTACGGAAGGAATCCGATGATGAGGGTCCGAGAATAATGACCTCTGGAAAAGCATCGCGCATGCGCTTCACAGCATGCCTCAAGAGAGTTCCGCCGCCCCATTCGATTCCGCCTTTGTCCTTGCCCATTCGCCGGCTTCGGCCGCCCGCGAGGACAAAACCGGTAATCGGCTGCGAGATCATTCATCCAAGGTAACGCAATGCGGCGGATGGAACCTGCGCGAACACTAGTCAAGTCGCCCCGTTATCTTCACAAAAAGAGGTTTTCCTGTACCATAAACTCGGCTCAGCATTTCTTCGCTCATGCTTTCTTTACGCACTGCCACGACTTTCGAGCGGTTAAGTCTGCCCCGCAGAATGATCTTGGGCGTGTGCGTAGCGATGCTGTTCTTTACCGGCGTTGCGGAAGCTGCGCACTCGTGCGGAGACGTAGTCTTCCATTCCTGGCAGCACGGACGCGGTTCGGCTGAACGCGCCTCTGGAGAAACCGGCGTCTGTCTTATTTGCATTACCCTGCAATCGGCAACGCACGCGATTGCCCTCTCCACGTGGGCCCCACCTCTCGTGATCGCAGAACCGATCGATCACGAAGAACTCATAGCTGCCTCGACTGATCGAGAGCTCGCCCTTTACAGTCGTCCCCCTCCGCTCCTCTAGTCCCAATTTCAGTTGTTCTAGCGGACGAGGAGGTGCGCAGGCATGTCTCGCGCTTGCTGTTTTTATTTATCAAATTCCATTTATCGAACAATTCGGACCAAGTCGCTGAAGCGCAGCGCCTTGCTTGCCGTCTTTGTGGCGCTTGCACTGGGCGAAGCATTGGGCCAGCCCGAGTCGCGGATCACCCTCGATCAGGCCATTCAGATGGCGCTCGCTCACAATCACGCTCTGCGCGCGACGAGGACGCAGATTCAGCAGAGCCAAGCTCAGGAGCTAACCGCTTCGATTCGTCCCAACCCGGTCTTTACCTTTAACAGCCTCTTCATTCCATTTACGGCTGCTACCGCTGACAACTTCAATACGATTTCGGAATTTGACCTCGGAGTCGGCTATACCTTCGAGCGCGGCCGCAAGCGCCAGCGCAGGATCTCCGCCGCGCGCGATCAAACATCCGTAACGCAGTCGCAAGTAGCCGACGCCGAGCGGACAATCGTCTTCAACGTAAGCCAGCAGTTTGTAAACGCGCTGCTAGCCAAGGCGAATGTCGAACTCGCCACCCAGGACCTCGAAAGTTTCCAGCAGACCGTCAATATCGGGCAGTTGCAATACAAAGCAGGACAAATCAGTGAAGGCGATTTTCTCAAGATCCAGCTCCAGCTTCTGCAGTTCCAAAATGACCAATCGCAAGCCGAACTCAGCCAGGTGCAGGCGCTCGCTGCGCTGCGACAGCTCGTCGGCTACGACTCGGTCACGCCGGACTATCAGGTCATCGGAGATCTTCAATATCAACCCGTTGCTTTAGGGCTTCCTGATTTGCAGGCCAAAGCTCTTGCCAATCGTCCGGACCTTCGCGCTGCGCAGCAGGGAGTGACTGCGGCTCGCAGTCAGTATCAGCTCGCGCAAGCCAACAGCAAGCGGGATTTCAACACTGGATTTCAGTATTCGCACGTCGCGGGACTCAATACCGGCGATCTGCTGTTCACCATGGAGATTCCAATCTTCGACCGCAATCAAGGCGAGATCGCAAGGACGCGCTACGCAATCACGCAGTCCGACGAAACCGCGCGTGAAGCCGAGGAGACTGTGCTCACAGATGTCCGCAATGCGTACGAGTCGCTGCAGACGAACGGCAGAATTATCGAACTTTATCAAAAGGGATATTTGAAGCAGTCGCAGGACTCGCGCGATATCAGCGCCTACGCATATCAGCGAGGCGCCGCTAGTCTGCTGGATTTTCTTGACGCCGAGCGCAGTTATCGCGCCGCCCAACTCGCATATCGTCAGTCGCTGGCCGCCTACATGGTCTCTCTTGAACAGCTCCGCCAGGCCGTGGGCACGAGGAGCTTACCGTGAGAAATCAATTCAAAACCAACATAGCTGTAGTGCTGACAGCCAGCATTCTCGCATTCACTGCCGCATGTTCGCGCGAGCAGGCGAAGGTCAATGACAATGCGGCGAAGTCTTCATCGCAGGCAAGTCTGTTCACGGTTGCCGCCGATCAAATGGGCCATGTGCAGCTTTATAACGTCGAGCCAGTGCAGCTGCATCGCGTTCTGCGTTTACCCGGAGCAGTTGCGTACAACGCTTTCAAAACCACTCCGGTAATTTCTGCGATTGGTGGCCCGGTGGCTCGCATTGCTGTAGCTCCCGGAGTGCACGTTACGCGCGGGCAGCCGATGCTCTATGTCAGCAGTCCCGATTTTTCGCAACTTCGAGCGACTTACTTGAAAGCCGCGACGACCGCTGCAGTGGCGGACAAGAACTACGCGCGTGCGCAGGACCTTTACCAGCATCATGCGATTGCAGAAAAAGATCTGCTCGATGCGGAATCGGCCCGAACGCAAGCCGACGCCGATCTGCAAACCGCCGAGCAGAGCCTGCACATTCTAGGCGTGAAAGATCCGCGCACAATTGCAAAGACCACTGCCGCTCCCGAGTTGCCGGTGCTCGCGCCGATCGCGGGCGAAGTGGTCGATCAGACCGTCGCTCCCGGCCAACTGCTGCAGGCGGGACAGACGCAGTGCTTCACCATCTCCGACATGAGCACCGTGTGGGTGATCGTAAATGTCTATCAGAGCGATCTCGCATACGTTCACGTTGGCGATCGAGTCACCATCGAAACCGATTCTTATCCGCAGAAGTTCTCCGGAAAAATCTCATATCTCGCCGCTGCGCTCGATCCCAATTCGCACACCCTTCAGGCACGCATCGTCACTGAAAATCCCGGCGAGAAGCTGAAGAAGGACATGTACGTGAACGCGATCGTGCAGGCAGGAACGATTGCCAATGCCATCGCGGTGCCCGATGCAGCGGTTCTGCGCAACAGCGAAAACGAGCCGTTTGTTTATGTAAGCCAGGGACAGAACCAATTTGCGCAGAGGCAGATCAACGTCGGACAGAGCACCGCCGGCATGACCCAAGTGAAACAAGGCCTGCAGCCCGGAGACAAAGTAGTGGCGCAGGGAGCGTTGTTCCTGCAGTTCGCAAACACATTACAACAATGAAGACGAATTGCCGTTGGTGCGCAGCCCGCATTCCGCAGATTCATAGATGATTCATCGCGTCGTCCAATTCGCCGTCCGCAATCGCTTTCTGGTGTTCATGCTCACTGTGTTGCTGGTGATCGCGGGCACGGTCGCCTTCCAGCGCATGCCGGTGGACGCGTATCCCGACCTCTCGCCGCCAATGGTCGAGATCGTCACGCAATGGCCAGGTCACGCTGCGGAGGAGATGGAGCGACAGATCACGCTGCAGCTCGAGCTCGCGCTCAACGGCATTCCCAATATGGTCGTGATGCGATCGATCTCGCTCTACGGCCTCTCCGACGTGCGCCTCACGTTTGAGGACAGCGCGGACGACTACTGGGCGCGGCAGGTCGTATTCGAGCGCCTGGGCGACGCGACTTTACCGTCCGGTGTAACGCCGAGCATGGCGCCACTCTTCAGTCCCAGCGGATTGGTGTATCGCTACGTGCTCGAGAGTCCCGATCGCAGTCCGCAGGAGCTGAAGGTCATCGAAGATTGGGTCATCGAGCGTGCCTACAAGGCGGTGCCTGGAGTCGCCGACGACTCAGGTTTCGGCGGCGCGACCATGCAGTATCAGGTGCTGCTCGATCCATCGCGGCTCTACGGATACCACCTCACGGTTCCGCAGGTCACGAATGCGCTTGCGGCCAACAACTCGAATGCCGGCGGAGGTTTTTACTCACAGGGCGGACAGTTTTACTACGTCCGCGGCCTGGGTCTGCTGCGCGATCAGACTGACATCGGCAACGTAATCGTCGGCAGCAACAAAGGCGTTCCCGTGCGCGTGAAGGACGTAGGCGAGGTCACCATCGGCCACGCGCCGCGGCTCGGCGAGTTCGGTTTCCAAAATAACGATGACGCGGTTGAAGGCGTGATCCTCATGCGCCGCGGCGAGCAGGCGCAGGAGGTGCTGAAAGGCGTCGAGCAGCAGACCGAGAAGCTGAACAGTCTCGTTCTCCCGAAAGATGTAAAGATTCGCCCCTTCTACGACCGCAGCGATCTCGTTGCTCTCACCACGAACACAGTTGAGGACAATCTCATTCGCGGCATGATTCTGGTGCTGATTGTCCTCATCTTCTTTCTGGTGAATCTCCGCGCCGCGATCATCGTGGCGCTCACGATTCCGCTGAGCCTCCTGTTTGCCTTCATTCTGCTGCACGCAGAGAACATTCCCGCGAACCTGCTTTCCATCGGCGCCATCGACTTCGGCATCCTGATCGACGGCACCGTAGTGATGATGGAAAACATCTATCGCGAACTCACCGAGCGTGCCGGCCAGGACTACACAGTCACAGAAGTCATCATGAGCGCGGCGCGAGATGTCGACCGTCCCATCTTCTATTCGGTCGCGGTCATCATCTCCGGCTTCCTGCCGATTTATGCGCTGAGCGGTCCGGCAGGGAAGCTGTTCCATCCCATGGCCGACACGATGTCATTCGGCCTGATCGGCGCGTTGATTCTCACTCTCACCCTCGTCCCGGCGCTAGCTTCGATCTGGTTCAAACATGGATTGCGGGAGAAGACGAATAAATATTACGAGCGCGTCAAAACCATCTACTCGCGCCAGCTCGATTGGTGCCTCGACCGTCCCAAGGCAACGGTCGTGGCATGCGTGATCATCTTCGGACTCACGCTGATCCTGGTTCCATTCATCGGCGGCGAGTTCATGCCGCACCTCGACGAAGGCGCGCTCTGGGTGCGCGCCACCATGCCGTACACCATTTCATTTGAGGAAGCGAGCAAGATCGCTCCGCAGATTCGACGCATCCTCATGTCCTATCCGCAGGTAACTGTTGTGGGTTCCGAATTGGGACGACCCGACGACGGCACCGACCCTACGGGGTTCTACAACTGTGAGTTCTACGTCGGCCTCAAGCCTTACAACGATAAGACCTGGAAGGGAAAGATCCACGACAAAGCCGAGTTGACCGAGGCCATCAATCGGCAACTGGTTACGTTTCCCGGCATCATCTTCAACTACACGCAGCCGGCGGAAGATGCAGTGGACGAAGCGCTGACCGGCCTGAAGAGCGCGCTGGCAGTAAAGATTTACGGACCCGATCTGAATGTGCTGCAAGACAAAGCGCTGCGAATCAAAAAGATTCTTGAAGACACTCCGGGTTTCACCGAACTTACCGTAGTCCGCGAACTCGGGCAGCCGAGTCTGCTCATCGATGTTGATCGCGAGAAAATTGCCCGATATGGAATCAACGTCGCCGACGTAGAAGCCGTAATTCAATCAGCCGTGGGAGGTCAGGCAGTCACGCAGGTCGTACAAGGCGAGAAGCTGTTTGATCTGGTCGTGCGCATGCAGCCGCAGTTCCGCAGCAGCGCGCAGCAGATCGGCAATTTGCTCGTCGGTACCCCTGACGGCCAGCAGATTCCGTTGACGGAGCTGGCAAACATCAAAGAGAGCACCGGCGCTTCGATGATTTACCGCGAAAACAATTCGCGCTACATCGGCGTGCAATTCAGCATCGAGGGGCGCGATCTGGCGCGCGCCATCCACGATGCGCAGCGTCGCGTGGCCAAAGAGATACCGCCGCAGGTCGGCTACGAAATTCAGTGGGGCGGCGAATACAGCCAGTACGTTGCTGCGCGTAATCAATTGGCCATTGTCGGGCCTCTTGCCGTGCTCCTGATCTTCTTTATCCTGTTTGCCCTTTATGGGAACTTCAAGTACCCGATCGCGATTGCGTTAGGCGTAGCTTTCACTGTTCCTGTGGGAGCATTGATTGCGCTCAAGCTGACCGACACGCCATTCAGCGTTTCGTCTGGACTTGGGTTGCTCGCGCTGGTTGGAGTCTCAGTGCAGACTGGCGTGATTCTCGTGTCGTACATTAACAAACTCCGAATTGAGGGCATGGACATCAAGACAGCCACGCGCGAGGCTTCACTGCTCCGGCTGCGTCCGATCATGATGACGGCGCTCGTCGCCTGCCTCGGTCTGCTGCCCGCAGCGCTATCGACCGGCATTGGCTCCGATACGCAAAAGCCGTTCGCGATCGTGATTGTCACGGGACTCATTTCGCGGCTGCTGCTCGGCTTTTTCCTAAATCCAGTCCTCTACATGCTGGTCGCGCGCGAAGGCGATGTGCTGCAGGTGTAACAGAACCGGCGGCGGTAGCCGCTGGGTCGGAGGTCGCCGAATGGCGAACTCCGAGCGCAGCGATGCTGCAATCGGTATGGAGAAACGCAGCCGCGAAGCGCGGCTGCCCCAGCGCCTACCGGCGCCGGTTCTGTCCTGCTACGCCCTGCTCGCCTTCATGACCGCCCGCTTCGCATACACGCGAATCATCTCTTTGCGGTATTCAGGTGTGAGGATTGAGGTGGTAAGAGGTTTGGCAACGCGAGCGGCAAGCTCGCCTGCAACTGCCGCGGCATGCTCGGAGAATGGCTTCCCGACGAGCGCGTGTCGAGCTTCATGTACCAAAATGGGAGACGGATTTACGGCCGTAATGGCCACACGCGCGTCATCGACAAAGCCCCGTGAAGTGGTTTTGAGTGACACGGCAACTCCGGCCAGAGGATAGTCGATAGAGCCGCGCAGGCGCAGCTTGTGATATGCCCCGCGATAGCCTGCCATTCGGTCGGGCAGAAAGACGCGCGTAAGCATCTCGTTGGGAGCTAATTTCATACGCGCGTCTCCAATGTTCGTATAGAAGTCACCGAGTGGAACCCGTCGGAAGCCGGAAGAATTGGCGATCTCCAATTCAGCGTCGAGGCAAAGCAGCGCGGCCGGCGAGTCTGCAGAAAACACCGCCCAACATATCTTTCCACCGGGCGCCACGTGGCACAGATCGCCATCTTTCTTAATGCAGAAGCCGCACGATTTTCTCCACGTCAGCGACTGGTTGTACCAGAGGCAGCGCGTGTCGAGACATATGTTGCCGCCGATCGTGCCCATGTTGCGCAAGATTGGAGATGCGATCGTTGCCACGGCTTCGTGCAGCACGGGATAGCTGCGGCGGATGAACTCAGAATCTTCAAGAGCAGTGAGCGTGACCAGCGCGCCAATCTCGGTGCCGTGTCCCGGAATGGAACGAATACCATGCAGATCTTCGATGCGGCTGATGTCGAGCAGATACTTTGGCGTGAAGAGCCGCTGCTTCATGGAGGGAAGCAGGTCGGTGCCGCCGGCGATGATTTGAATTTCTCCACCGTGCCTGGAGAGATGACCGACCGCTTCTTCAATCGTTCGCGGGCGCAGCAGTTTGAAAGCGGGAAGGCTCATGCGCGTTGAAGAGCGAACTCTCTCCCTTGTACCTCGGAACTCAGACCTAGATGCAGCCTTAGCAGCAACCCCGATTGCGGCCCCATCAATCTAACCAATTCAAAGTAGCTACTCACTTCAATGTAGTTGGGGGCCTCATGCGCTGCAAGCCAGTTGTCTTCATCGCACTTTGCGCGATCTTGTCTTTTATTCTAAGCGGCTGCGGCAGCACGGCCTCGCAATCGACTTCGAGCACGCAAACTCCAGCTCCGGGCGGAAGCAACTCAGGCTCTAATTCCGGTTCAACTCAGCCTGGCGCCGGATCCGGAAACTCGGGCGGATCGACCGGTGGCTCAGGATCGACGGCCGGCTCTGGATCGGGCAGCGGTACCGCTGGGGGTGGTACAGGCGCAGGCTCTGGGTCTGGAGGCGGAACCGCACAGCCGGGCTGGTCGGAATCGAAGTCGTCGCTCGCCTTTGCCGGCCACGTACTTACCGCTGACTTGAACAATGACCAGCGTCCCGATTTGCTGATGTACGGCAGCGGGCTCGCCGTTCTGCTCAACAATGGTTCCGGGAACTTTGCTTCCGCGATCAGCTCAGCTCTGCCCTCTGGAACAACGAGCATCGTTCAAGTTGCGCTTGCGGATTTGAATGGAGACGGCTTTACCGATGTCGCTGCCTGCACGGTGGGAAGCAACGGAACCAGCGGCAACGCCGCCGTGTATCTGAATGACCATTCTGGGAAACTTGTGCTCGGCCAGGTGATTGCGTTGCCCGCTCCCTGCAAGGGCATCGCCGCGAGTGATGCGAATCGAGACGGCAAAGCCGATCTGGCCATCACTTATTACACCGGGTCGTTTACGGCGCCAACGAATGTGATTGCCACCTGGTTCGGAGACGGAACCGGACAATTTGCCAATCCTGCGAATCAGACCGTGACGCTCACTTTCTCACAGGATGCTTCTCGTAACCCGTGCTCCGTAGTCGCAGCCACGGGCGCCGACTTCGATGGCGACGGCTCGCTCGATCTGTTGATCTTTGGCATGTGCCAGCAGGGTAGTTCCGCGACGGCAGGCAATATTTATCTTGGCCATGGAGATGGTTCCGGCCACTACACGCTCACCCAGATCAATGAGGCATTTACCAGCGCATCTCTTAATGCTGCAGGTCCATACGTCAGAGATATCAATGGAGACGGCAAGCTCGATGTTGTTTACGTGCAGGAGCAAACCGGTCCACACGGTTCCGATGCTACCGATATCGACTACGCGATTAATAACGGATCCGGGCTGACGCTTAACAAAGTCATCAGCGAAAGCGGCTACGCCGGTGATGGCACATGGATCACCGCGGGCTCTCCATTGAGTGGCGCAGGCACCGCTCTCGAAGGCTTCCGCACGGAGAGTGCAACCTCCGCCCCGGCAACGTACGGTGTGAAGTTGTTTAGCGACGTGAAGGGTTCACCCACGCAGACGTGGATCTACGGACAATCCACAACTTCGTCGATTCCCGGAACGGTACAGGGAATCGCAGCGGCTGATTTTGACGGGAACGGCATGCAGGACTTCGCGGCCGCCGAGGAAGACTCGAATCATGTGGCCACGCTGCATGTGTATCTGAACCACTGAGCAGGTGCGGCGGACAGTGCCGCTGCGTCAGCCCGCCGCGTCAGTAACATTGTGTCAGTACCGTTCGCGGTAAGCGGATGGGTGAGCCACTATTAGATCGCGCATGATGCATGCAGTATTGGTGGTGACCCATCCCCTACCGGGGACGGTACTGACTTTTCGGCAAGCGACATGAGCATGCCGCATTCTTCATTTATCCTGACGAGTGCGGATTCTCTTTATCGGTGATGTTTTTGGCAGTCCCGGGCGCAAGATCGTGCGCGAGCATGTCCATCATCTTGTCGAGACCAACAACGTCGAGCTTCTGATCATCAACGTCGAAAATGCGGCTGGAGGCTTTGGTGTTACGCCGGCGATCTGCGAGGAATTCTTTGAGCTCGGCGCCGACGTGCTCACAACCGGCAACCACGTTTGGGATAAGAAGGAGATCAACGATTATCTCAGTTCGGGAATGAAGAATGGCAGCTCTGCGCGCCGAGTGCTGCGACCGGCGAACTATCCGGCGACTGTTCCCGGCAGTGGACATTATCAGGGGACAACTCGTAGTGGTGTTCAATACGCGGTCATTAATCTGCAAGGCCGCGTCTTCATGGTCAACAACGACGACCCGTTTCGCACAGCCGACCGCCTGATCGCCGAGACGGAGGCAAAGGTCATCGTCGTAGACCTGCACGCCGAAGCGACTTCGGAGAAGGTCGCAATGGGCTGGTATCTCGATGGCCGCGTGACTGCCGTTCTGGGAACACATACGCACGTTGCTACTGCGGACACACGCGTGCTGCCGAACGGAACTGCGTATCAGACTGACGTCGGCATGAGCGGCCCTCACGATGGCGTGATTGGCGTCGAAAAGGAGCAGGTGATTTCACGCTTCCTCACCAGCATGCCCAACCGTTTCGATGCCGCGCGCGGCGATGTGCGCCTAAACGGGGTGCTCATCGACTGCGATGCCAGAACGGGAAAGGCGAATTCGATCGAGCGCGTGTCGCTGGGACAGTGAAGGCGCTGGCTCGCCATTTACATCACGCTGCTCTCAATAAGCACTGTCATCCCTCGCGCAGCCGTAAGATGTGTGGCAACTTCTACGAAGTGGTTCTGCTGCGCGGGGGATCTGCTTCCAGGTGCGTCCCCGAACAACAGGTCCCCCGCGCCGCAATGCCAATGCTTCACAATCGAAAAGTAATCGCGGCGGCGCGAGGGATGACAGTGCTTGGAAAGTAGTGATCCCCTCACAACTCGCGATAACTAATC
The DNA here is from genome assembly GCA_035764005.1 of Terriglobales bacterium. Classification (NCBI taxonomy): domain Bacteria; kingdom Pseudomonadati; phylum Acidobacteriota; class Terriglobia; order Terriglobales; species Terriglobales bacterium. The sequence goes on along the minus strand of DASTZZ010000019.1, from coordinate 121,063 downwards.
AACTCAACATTCCTCTTCTGGAACATCTCGCGCGTCGCCGCGGCAGTGAGCAGCTCCAGCTCCACCGCTCTTGACTCCTTCAATTCCGTTTTTGCTGCCGAGAGGTCGCGATCGTGATACCCGGGATGCGTGACCAGTTCCCATGTGCCCTCCGGCATTGCATTGACCAGGCGCGTGAGCAGATCGCGGTCGAGCAGGCCGGTTACGGCAATGCCGATAGTTCCATCGGTCGTTTTCATGCCATTCTGCTTAACGGTATTGAGGAACTGATGCTCCAGTGCGCGCAGCAACGTGACCTGAGCCGAGCGATTCCATGAACGCAGGCTCGAGCCCTTGTGGGTTGCAGCCACGGACCACGCTGGCTCGAACGGATTGCGCACTGCGCGAACATCATGATCACGCGCGGCGCGGAGCACGGCACGCGAAACTACCGGCAGGATGTGCGAGTGCATGTGGCAGTCCACGTGGGAGAGCGAAAGTCCGCGCGATTGCAGCCGCTCGATTTGTGCGGAAGCCTCCCCGTGAACTTCAGGTTCGCGAACACTTCGGGAAAGAGCAGCGACTGCAAGCTGGGCGATGCCGGGACGGAATCGGGCGAGGTCGCCATTGCGCGATCCGATGAGCGACTGCACGGAATCCGGCTGTGAAGCTGGCGCGCCGTCTACGAGAACAACGTGACAGCCGGTTCCCAGGGAGGGATTCTGTGACGCGAGCGTGATGGCCTCATCAACCGCTGCTTCGTTCGCCATGACGGTAGCGGAGGTAACCACACCTGATTTGTGCGACTCGGCTATGGCCCGGTTTACACCCGAGGTCATCCCAAAGTCATCGGCATTCACGATGAGGCGTCGCATGGGAACCAGTGTAGCGTGCGCCCAGTCAACGGAACCGCCGGCGGTAGCCGGTGGGGCAGCCGCGGTGTATGCGGCTGCGGCTTTCCATGCTGCGTGCGGTATCGTCGCTGCTCGGAGTTCGCCATTCGGCGACCTCCGACCCACCCGCTACCGCCGGCGGTTCTGTTGGCTGAGCATAGAATATATCTATGCAGCGCGTTTACCTGGATAGCAATGCGACCACGCCGGTTCTGCCCGAAGTGTTTGAGGCGATGCGTCCGTACTACCAGGACCAGTTCGGGAATGCTTCTTCCATCCACCATCATGGGCAGCATGCTCGTGCTGCGGTGGAGCAGGCCAGGGAAGCGGTGGCGCGACTACTTGGCTGCCGTGCTGCTGAGATCGTGTTCACGAGCGGAGGCACGGAGGCGGATAATCTCGCGATTTTTGGGATCGCCGGCGCAGGCGATCACGTTATAACTTCGCAGATCGAGCATCATGCCGTACTGAATGCCTGCAAGCGCCTGGAAAAGCGCGGAGTCGAAGTCACTTACCTGCCGGTTGATGGAGAAGGATTAGTTAATCCAGACGAGCTGCGCAAGGCGCTGCGGGCGAAGACGAAGCTCATCTCGATCATGATGGCGAACAACGAAACCGGAGTGATCGAGCCGGTGGAGGAAATCGGGCGCGCTGCTGCCGAAGCCGATGTTTACTTCCATACCGATGCGGTCCAGGCGGCAGGCAAGATTCCCGTTGACCTAAAGAAGATCGGCTGCGATCTGCTGTCGATTTCAGCGCACAAGTTTCATGGTCCGCAAGGCATTGGCGCGCTCTATGTCCGACGCGGCACGCTGATCGATCCTCTTTTCTATGGCGGGAACCACGAGCGCCAGCGGCGGGCAGGAACCGAGAACCTTCCGGGCATTATCGGACTGGGGTGCGCGGCGGATATCGCGTTGCGCGGCTTGCAGAACGGTGACATGGCTCGCATCGCGAAGATGCGCGGCCGTCTGGAATCGACGCTGCTGGAACAGATCGACGAGGCCGGAGTCAACAGCGGAGCGGCGCCTCGGGTTCCTAACACCAGCAACATCTACTTCGATCACATCGAAGGCGAGGCCATGGTCATCGCGCTCGACCTGAAGGGATTGGCGGTCTCGACCGGCGCGGCGTGTTCGTCGGGTGCGATCGAGCCCTCGCATGTCCTGACCGCGATGGGATTGCCGCCCGAACGAGCGCGGGCCAGCATTCGCTTCAGCATCGGGAAGCACAATACCGAAGATGACATCGACTTCGCTTTATCGGTGATCCCGGCGACTATCGCGCGACTGCGGGAGTTGTCTCCGACTTACACCCGGTGAGCTATCGCCTTCTCTCGCGCACCGAACATAGTTCGGTGCTATCACGATTGCCTGGCAAGAGTCAATCAAATTCGCCAGCCTTCTCCGCGGGAGCGCCGCTCGTTGTTCCATTATGGAACTCACCCGAAAGTCTAACGATGTGGAGAAAGAAATTGTTTCGCTGTTATTACGCTGTTCTTCGCTGTTCCGTAGCAGTCGAAAAATGGAGTCGTCTCCGCAATCAGTTGGTGCACAGAGACTTACGTGAAATTATCCGTCGTTCGCAAGTTTCATACCCGCATTTACGCTGTTAATTAGGCTGTTAATTACGCCCTCTCTGAAAAAACGCGAAATGTCCGGCGATAGCCGCGTTGGTGAACGCGTCAGTCTGTCTGCAACTGGCAGACGGATGTGCAGCCTGACCATGCAGTCCCGCGGACGGGTACTGAAGCAGGCCAATCCCGTGGCTAGCGGCGGCTGTGGTCTTAGTTGCAGGGCTGCTCTCATTTACAATCCTTGAAGCAGGAGCCATCGACATTTTGGGAGTTGGGATGAAGTTTTCACGGTTGGCCGCGTTGGCCGGAGCGGCCATTGTTTGCGCGTTGATTTCTGGATGCGGAGATATCTTTCGTCCGGTGGCTACGCCGCTGCCGCAGCCCTCTCCGGATCCCCAGAATTTTCGATTGGCCGTAGTTACGGCGTGCCAGTTGGATCCCAACCCACCCGATCCTAACAATCCGTGTTCTGCGACGGGCGTTGCCAGCCAGGCGATGGACGTGAACGTTTCTGGTGACTCGATCGACGGAGTTGTGCCTGTGGGCGGCAGTCCGGTATTCGCGTTGGTTCAGAATTTCGCCGGTATCAGTGCAACCATAACCACCACAGATTTCAGCAGCGACACCGTTACTCAGCACTCCGATGCTCATAGCCCTGGAGCCGCGCCAGCGGTCTCATCGGCTGCGACGGTTGGTTTGCCGTCTGGAGCAAAGCCAATCTCAATCGTGAGCGCGAATGGCATATTCTATGTGGCTGAATCCGGTCGGAACGCGGTAGGAGTTCTGGGAGGAGGGTTTCCATTATCGCTGAGCACGGAAATCCAGGTTGGCCAGACTCCGGTAAATCTGGCTCTACTTCCCAATTCCAAAGAAGTGTACGTGCTGAATAAGGGCAGCAATGATGTAACCGTGATATCGACGGCCGACAACAGCGTGCTCGCCACCGTTCCGGTTGGCACCACTCCGGTTTGGGCCGTTCCATCGGCAGACAGCAGTCGCGTCTTTGTGGTGAATCAAGGATCAGGAGATGTGAGCGTGATCGACGCTACCAGCCACACGGTCAATGCCACCGTGCCGGTTGGCTCATCTCCGAATTATGCGGTGCTCGATGCTAAGAACCAGCGCGTGTTGGTCACCAATTCGGGATCGAACACGCTGAGCGTAATCAACGGCGATCCGACATCGCCGAACCCGCTCAGTGTCATAAAGACAATCACCGTGGGGACAACTCCGCGGTCGGTAACTGCGCTCGCAGATGGAACTCGGATCTATGTCGCGAATACAGGGTCGAACTCAGTGAGCGTGATTAGCAGTTTGAATTTAACTGTCACGAAAACAATTCCAGTCGGCACGAGTCCGGTCTCGATTGCTTCCGATGGGGATAGCGCGAAGGTGTTTACCGCTAATCGCGATTCGCAGGATGTATCGGTGATCCTGACTAGCTCCGATACGGAAGCGGCGGACGCAAGCGGTAATCCAACGCGTATTCCTGCGCCATGCGTACAGACTTCGTCATCTGCCTGTCAGCGTCTCAGTCCAATCTTTGTTGCTATCGGTGGATAGCGGTAACTCTACGCAACCACGACGGTCGAACGTTCTTCTTTGCGGCGTCGATTGTGCCGCATGGCAATGTTCATGTACACACTGCCTTTTTGCGTCTCAAAGCACATCACCAGGGCTTCGGTTTCTTCGCTTCCACTCAGGCCCTGCTCTGCCGTGTGAACCTCGGGTGGTGAAATCTTGAAGCGAAATCCCTGATCGTTAAGGCTGGTGATTGCGTTGCCAATCACCATATTGGCAAGTTCGCAAACCGTCTCGCGCACGAGTTCGTCGGAAGGCTGGACTTCTCCGCCTGCCAGATGCTTTGCAAGGTGCATTGCCGTCTGCGAGTCGGTGTCGAGGATGATGCGCCCTTCGATGTCTCCGGCGATCTCGATCTGCGCGGCAACGCCTTTGCGGCGATAGGTTTCCTCCTCCATACTTACATCGCCGATGCGTGTTTCGCACTGGAGACTCTCAGCGAGCACCGCGTCGGCCGAGTTGATGAAAGGCTGGATCAGCTCCATCTTCATGGCTACTGTGCTCCTGCTCCGACCGCTGAAGTGGTGAGGACGTCGTCGCCCATGACGTAGCGAATGACTTCGTACAGGACGTCGGGCTTCACTGGCTTCTGAACGAAGTGGCGCGCGCCTTTTTGCAGTGCGGCGACGATGTTCTCCTGGTAGCCCACCGACGAGACCATCACGATGCGTGCATTCTGGAACTGCCGAATGATGCGCTCGGCGGCTTCAATGCCTTCCATCTGTGGCATGGTGATGTCCATCAGCACGAGATCCGGCTGCAGACGCTCGTATTCGGTAATGGCAGTGCAGCCATCGCCTGCTTCGCCGACCACTTCGCCGCCGAATGACTCGAGCATCTTGGCGATGTTTTTGCGCGCGAAGATCGAGTCATCCACGATCAGGTAGCGCACCGGCTTGTTATCTTTGCTTCGGACTATCGCAGCAAATTGCTCCATATACATTCTCCTAACTGCCTGCTCATCTCTCCCGGATCAGTCCGCAGTCGCGGGCTGCTCTCAATTCAAGCGTTTACTCCCGCGTTCACGCTGCTCCGCGATGGTGCAGAGCAATTCCGAACCAGTACATTCGGCAACGCGTCCAGCGGTACGACTCGCATCACGTGTCCGCGGTCGATTCCCGCTTTGGGCATGCCGAACACCACGCAGGAATGCTCGTCCTGCGCAAGCGTAAGGCCGCCCGATTTCTTGATAGCTCCCAGACCTTCGGCGCCGTCCTCCCCCATGCCGGTCATCAGCAATCCAACTGACTTCGCACCAAATTCCTTCGCGACGGACTGAAAGAGAACATCGACCGAAGGGCGGTGTCCGTTTACTTTGTTGTCGTCGCTTAAGACGACGACATCGCCCAACGGCATGCGCCGCACCCGCATGTGCCGATTGCCAGGGCAGATCAGTGCGCGGCCTGCGACCAACACGTCCCCTGAGCGAGCTTCTCTTACGTCAATGGCGCAGCATTCGTGCAGTCGACGCGCGAACATCTCGGTAAATCCTTCCGGCATGTGCTGGACGATCAACAGTGCTCCGCTGAAGTCTCCTGGCAAATCCGAGAGCAGGTGCTGCAGCGCATTAGGTCCGCCAGTCGAGATTCCGATTGCGATTACTTTCGTCGGCGCCACATTAAGGCGATTCATCGGCTTCTGTACTTTGGCGGCTTCGCGCAGAGGCATCGTTCCTTTCGTGCCATAGCGCGCAGCAATTTTGACTTTTTCAACAAGAGCCTCAGCGACGCCTTCCATCTTTGCCTGCGAAGCATCGAAGGGTTTCGGAACGAAATCGAAGGCTCCGAGTTGCAGCGCTTTAAAAGTAGCCGCCGCGCCGTTCACACTATGTGCACTCACCACGACCACAGGAAGGCGATAGCTGCGCGTGATCTGACGCAGCGCCTCCATGCCGTCCATGCGCGGCATCTCCAGGTCGAGCGTGATCACGTGCGGCCTGAGCTCTTCGATTTTTTTCAATCCAAAGCTGCCATCCATGGCCGTACCTACTACTTCAATCTCCGGATCGCGCGCGAGAATTCGCGGAATCAGCTTGCGCATCAGAGCCGAATCATCGATTACCAGAACCCGTACCTTTGACCCGTCACTCACGCCGTGACCGCCTCCATGGCCAGCGGCGCTCGTCCGAGCCTCGCCACTACCGCAGAAAGATTCAAAATCAGAACTACACTGCCATCGCCGAGGATCGACGCTCCGCTCACCAATTCAGTAGCAGCGATGTCGTTGTCGAGCGCTTTGATCACAAGCTCTTCTTCGCCCACAAGACGATCAACGATTAATCCGAACTTGCGATCGGCAATGGCTACAACGACCACAAAAATCCTCTTTGATACCGGCATCGGGCCGTGCTTCACCAGCTGGTCCATGCGGACGAGGGTCAGCACCTGATCGCGAAGCTGCATGACTTCACGCTGATCCACGCGGTGCAAATCGGAAGCTGATGCGCGGGCGATCTCCAGCACCGACGCGAGTGGTACGGCATACAGCCGGTCCGAGACGCGGAACATCAGCGCTTTGATGATCGCCAAAGTCAGTGGAACTTTCAGCAGAAAACTCGTCCCCTGTCCCGATTTGGAATCGATGGTCACAGAACCTTTCAACCGCTCGATGACCGATTTCACGATGTCCATTCCCATGCCGCGTCCGGAGATCTCCGTGATTTGCTCTGCAGTGCTCAGGCCTGGGTGGAAGACGAGATGGAGCGCGTCAGCATCTGAAAGGTGCTCTGCTTCTTCATGCGAGAGCACGCCTCGTTCCACCGCTTTGGTGACGAGCTTGAGCCTGTCGATTCCGCCGCCATCATCGGAGCATTCAATCACGATCTGATTGCCTTGATGGAATGCGTTGAGCTTGATCGTTCCGTGGGCCGCCTTGCCGGCAGCAACTCGCTCTTCGGCAGTCTCAATCCCGTGATCGACCGCATTGCGAAGGAGGTGCGATAGCGGCTCGGCAAGCCCATCAAGAATGCTCTTGTCGAGATCGGTCTCTTGTCCGGAAACCTGCAGGACAACGTCTTTGCCGCAGGTCTTTGCCACATCGCGAACGAGGCGGGGAAAGCGCCGAAAGAGCTGCTCGACCGGCACCATACGAATCTTCATTACCGATTTCTGCAGGTCGTTGAGCACGCGTGCCTGGAATGCCATCGCGTCAGAGAACTTCGTGCGCAGAGGATCTTTGGGGAACCGTTTTTCGAATTCTCCGGCAGTCTGCATCAGCATGGACTTGCCGATGACGAGTTCTCCAACCAGGTTGAGAACCGCGTCGATCCGTTCTGCGTCGACGCGCAGCTTTGCGTTCGCGAGCGAGTTTGCGGCGGCGGCAGCTGTGCTTTCTTCCGTGGTTGGTTCGGCCTCTCGTTCCGATATTCCGAGAACGTCCGCGTCATCGGAAGAAAAAACGTCGGTGCATAGCTGCGCCTCCTGATTCCCATTGAGGGAAACAGGATGTATCACAACAGTGGAGATAATCGATGGGATCCGGCACTTGCCCTCGATGCTCTCGGCAGGTGCGGACGAGGCGAGCGCAAATTCCAGTACATCGATCTGCTCGGAGAGGGAGCCCTCTTCAGGAAAAGCAGCCAGAATGTCACCGAACTGAGTCAGCGCATTCTTGACCAGCTGAACCGCGGCAGCCTTCATCGGGCAATGTGGGTCAATTGCCAGCGCGATGTTGTACACGGCGCGTCCCTTGCTGAGTTCACGCTCGATGGCGATTTGCTCATACTCGGTCCAGGCAAACCGGCCCGTCAGCTTATAGGGAACAATGTGGCGCGGCTCAGGAGTGACAACCAGTTCACGAATCCGTTCACGAACTGTCGCGACAGCACGAACTGTAGCAGCGGTTGGCGGCTGCGTTCCCTCGCGATAGCAGGTAAGTAAGGCTACAAAAATGTCTGCGGCACTCAGTACCGCTTCCACCAGCTTGCCTTTGCTCGACGCAGCAATTTCGGGCGTAAGCACGTCTTCAAGCTGATGAGCGAGGCTACTCAGTTCTTCGAATCCGCAGGCAGCCGAGTCGCCCTTCAGAGTGTGGACAGTTCTACGCACTTCACGTACGAGTTCAGCGTTTTGCGGGTTCTGTTCAAGACGGAGGCCCTGCTCATTCAGCGCCTGCAAAAGCTCCGAGGCGGTCTCAAAGAACAGCTCGCGCATTTCGAATTGTTGTTCTTCCGAGAAGAAGCTCAAACCGTCGCCTCGATGCGTTGATACGCCGTGCCGTTGTTCTCGTGAATCATGCGGAACTTGTCTGTGAGTCCAAACAGACTCTCTGCATGCCCAACGAGCAAATAACCTTCAGGATTCAAACAGCGATAGAACTTGTCGATCAGGCGCTTCTGCTCGGCTTCGTCGAAATAAATCATCACGTTGCGGCAGAAGATTACGTCGTTGCGCTGGGGCAGGAATTCCGTTTTGAGATTGTGAAAATCGAAGTGTACGAGTTCTTTGAGCGCCTTTTTCACTACGTAACGGTCGCCGAGCTTGTCGAAGTAGCGCAGGCGGAAGCTGTAATCGACGGCTTCCATTTGGGAATCCGTGTAGGAGCCTTCCTGTGCTGCTCGCAACGCCGAATAACTGATGTCTGAAGCCAGAATCTCTACTTTCCACGGAGGTGGAATCAGTGGCTTGGGGGAGGGCATGTCAAACGGCAGTGGATTGCGCAGATAGTAGTAGGCCAGTGCATCGGAAATCTGCATGCCCATCGTGTATGGCTCCTGGCCGGTGGAGCAGCCAGCGCTCCAGCAGCGCAGCGTCCAATCACGCCGTCCCTGCTTGCGATGCAGGATTTCTTCGAGAATTGTTTTTTGGAAGAGGTCGAGCTGCGCGCGATTGCGGAAGAAGCTAGTCTCGTTGACCGTGAGGTTTTCGAGCAGTGCGCTGAGCTCTCCTTTTCCGTCCCGGCTCGTAAGCAAGCGGTAGTAGCTGTAAAAGCTGTCGAGGTTGCAGGCTTTCAGGCGGCGCTGCAACCGGTCCTGCAGAAAGTGAACGCGGCGCTCGTCAAAATGCATTCCGCATTCCTGATAGATCAAGGTCTGCAGCAGCTTGAGTTCGGCGTCGCTAATGTTGATTGGAACAGTGAAAGTAGCCATGGAGCTCTCTTTAAACCGCTGTTCAATATCGCGACGAACCGGGGGAAGTCCGCAGCAGATACTTCGTATTACGCCATTGCGGGAACTGTCATCTCTCCCAGCCTTCGTAACTCACCCTTTTGCATGATTTTTGCTAAGTCGACCAAAATGATGAGTCGACCGTTCAATTTGCCCACACCGGTGACGTATTTAAGTTCAGCATCATTGAGAACATCGGGTGGATCCTCGATCTCGTTTGGACAAATCCGCAGCACTTCAGAAGCAGTGTCAACGATGAGGCCAACCATCTTGCGTTCGATCTCCGCCACCAGGATTCGGTTTTTCCGAGTGCGTTCGATCCTTTTTTCTCCAAAACGCTTTCGCAGATCGATGACCGAAACGATTTTTCCGCGCAAGTTGATGACGCCCTCGACGTACTCCGGCGCATCCGGCACGGCAGTAATCTCGGGAACGCGAACGATTTCGTGAACAAGGTGAATCGGAACACCGAACGTTTCTTTCCCGATCCGGAAACCGACGAGTTGTAGGTCCTTCGCCATGTGCTCCTCGGAATCGGTTAATTCACCGTCGTTGCGTACCGGGTCTGCGGCTTCTGATCTTCTTGCCAGTGGCCGTTTGCGCCTTTGCGATGCCCATTGGCGTTCGCCTGCAGAGCTTCGAGCACAAAGCGGTCCATGGATTCGAGCATGGCCCGCGACATCTTATTCATCTGCTCGGCAGAGGCAGCAAGTTCAGTCGATCCCGAAGTGGAACGCTGGATCAGCTCGCGCATCTTTTCCATGGCGCGAACCACAGCTTGCGCGCCCGATGCCTGTTCCTCAACCGACGAATTGATTTCGTGCGTGATTTCATTCAATCGCGTAGTAGCGCGGGCAATCTGCGAAGAACCGTGCGACTGCTCGTTGGTAGCTGCGCCGATTTCCTGAGCAAACTTGTAGACTTCGGTGACGACGTTTGAGATCTTCTTGAGAGCAGTGCTGAGTTCCGTACCTTGCACCAGACCGTCGTTGACGATGGTGGTGCTCTTGTCCATATTCTCAACCGCTTTGCGGGCCTCTTTCTGGATGCTCTCGATCAGATCGGAAATTTCCCGCGTAGATTGCGCCGATTTTTCTGCCAGCTTGCGTACTTCGTCGGCTACGACGGCGAAACCGAGTCCGTGTTCGCCGGCACGCGCAGCTTCGATAGCGGCATTCAGAGCAAGCAGGTTCGTCTGCTCTGCGAGATCATCGATTACTTCGATGATCTTGCCGATGTCGTCGGCGCGAGTGCCCAGAGCGCGGATAATTCCGGACGATGCCTGAATGGAACCATTGATCTTGTTCAATCCATCGGTCGTCTTCTCCATCGTCTGGATTCCGCTCTGCACCTCTTCGCGTGAGCGCTGCGAAATCTCGAGCAGAACCTTGGCGGTATCGGCGACGCGTTGAATGGAAGCGACCATCTGATCGATCGATGCTGACGTTTCGCTCACGCTCGATGCCTGCGTCTGCGTGTTCTTCACCATGTTCTGTACGTTGATACTCATCTCGTGCATGGTGCTGGTGACTTCATCAATAGCCGATGCAGCCTGGACGTTGATCTTTGCCGATTCGTCTGAAGCGCTGGCGACTTCGTTCGATCCGCCGGCAACCTGCGACGCGCTGTCGCGAGTGCTCTTAACCAGCGCGCGCAGCCCGATCGTCATTTCAGAGAACGCTCGACCCAGCGTGTCACGCTGCGAGCGGGGCTGTACTTGCACGCTCAGATCTCCGCCGGCAATCGCCTCGGAGAATCCCGCCATCTCTTTCAGATAGGCGATCATTTTGTTGAAGCTCTTGCTAAGCTCGCCGATCTCATCTTCCCGCTCGATATCGATCTTCTGATCGAGATCACCCGAGTCGCCGATCTCACGCGCCACCAACATCAGATGGAAGAGCGGATCTGTGATCGACTTGGGAACTCGACGCGCAACCGTGATGCCCCCACTCAACGCCACGAGGGCAAGAATGCTGGCCAGCCAGGTCATCATCGTTCCCAATATGGCGTCACCCTGCTGTTGGTCTTGCAGCACCTGCTCGGTGGCTGCCATGGTCTGATCGACGGGATCTTTCACGCTCTTCAGCCAATCGCTGGGATTTTGCTGGAGATAAAAGATCTGCAGTTCCGCCACCGTCGAATTGCCCGAATCAACCTGTTTGCGTTTGTCCATTAGCGGACGTGCAAAACGGTCGAGCCATTCGTGCTCTGCCTCATTCAGACGGTCAAGCGGAACACGTTCCTCTTCGGTTGCTCTGGCTTTGGTTTCGTGAATGGCTTCATCGAGATGAGACGCCCCGCTCACAACCTTGTCAGCCTCGGCGGGATCGCCGCTCAACAAGTAATTGTCCAGATGGATCTGATTTTGGCTGAGTTGATACTGCAGAGCAGAGGTGTCGCGCAACAATTGGAACGATCGTTGCGTGTGCTTCTTCGCCGAGTGCTCGCGGATGAGAGCTCCCACATTGAACAGGCCGAGTACGAATACCAAGCCGGTCATGATGCCAAAGCCAACGCGAAGCTTTTTTGCGATTGTCATTGCCTATACCTGCGTTTCCAGGCGCCGGAGCCTAGTTGTTGCTGTTCGTAAACCGGATCTCTACCACCTCAGTACCTTCTGAGCCGGGTTCATAACGCCACTGTTTTACGGCGGCTTCGGCTGCGTCGATTAACAGCGGATGTCCGCCCAACGGCCTTACCGACTTAACTTGCCCGTTTGCGCCCACGATAAGTTCGAGTTTGACTGCCCCGGTTACATTCATCTTTTTTGCCAACTCCGGGTATTGAGGGGAAACTTTTGATTTGATCTTTCGTGTGGAGTCTTCACCATGTGTAAGTACTGCCAGCCCGAGTACAAGTCCGATTACCACCACAAACCAGCGGGATTTCTGAAAGAAGCTGCGCACAGTCTTCTCCTTAGGGATAAATTCAGCCTGAAATGTGCACGGAGGGTGCCAGCGTTAGGCGAGTCATGACCTCGGTAATCAAGGCACGCGCAAGTTATTGATTCCTCGATGGAATTCCCGCAGCGGTGAGAGCGCATCCAGCGCCTCGCTGAAACCAAGCTGTCTCATCGAGCCGGAATCTGGCGTTTCTCACGTCTCAAGCTGAGAACTTCTCAGGGGAGTAACTGGTTACCGACGATGCACGGCGATTCTGATTCGCGTTGACTCAAAATGAGATTGCACGCTACCGTCGCAGTTCGGATCAGGCTCGTTTTGAGACAGATTCCCCGAACATGAACCCTACTTCTCCAGAGTTGCGTGATGATGTTGCGCACTCCGAACGTCATCGTCTGCGGGCTGAGACGCTCGTCTCGTTTGCTTTGGAAGTAGGAGGCGCAATCGAGCTGGATGACCTCGCGAAAAAGTTCACCGGTCGCACTATGGAAGTCGTCGGAGCCAAATGTGGTTTTCTGGCGCTTATCAAAAATGGTCGGGCTCAGACTGTACTATTCCAACCAGAAGCTGTTCGTCAGCTTTCGTTCGTCCGCTTAAATCGTGCAATCGAAGAATTGACCGCCCGGTCCTCGGCGAAGGGCATCGTGCTCGCGGCGGACCGATTTGATTCGGAACTGGCGCGGGAACACGGATGGAAGCAACTGATCGTTACGCCGCTGTATGGTGCCGGCAGGGAGCTGCTCGCCGCCCTGGGATTGGTTGATTGCAAGGCTCACTCCGCCGGAGACGTAGAACTACTGCAAGCGATGGCGGTACATGCCGCCGCCTCTTTGCAGGCCTCGCAGCTGTTTGCGCGTATTACCCGTGCGAGCCGGCAGTGGGCAGAGATATTTGATTCCATTTCTGATCTCATGCTGGTGCACGATGAACGGCATCGCGTACTACGGGTAAATCGCTCCCTAGCGGAAAAGCTGAAAAAAGAGCCTGCGCAATTGTTGGGGATCCCGGCTCGGGAATTATTCGCGCCGAGCTTCTCCAGTCAAACATGCCCGTTTTGCCTGGACCTCTCCGGTGAACACTTCCGGGAAGAGTTCCGCGAAGCAAAGACAGGCAACGTCTATTTGATTTCATCTTCACGACTGCGAAGTCCCGGAGACGATTCTCCGCAAACCGTCCACGTGCTGAAGGACGTGACTGCCAGCCGTCGCGCGGAGCGACTCTATCGCGAACTCTTCGACAACATCCAGGAAGGCGCCTACTTCTCTGCGCCAGATGGTCAGCTACTGGAAGTAAATGACGCTCTGGTCCGTATGCTCGGTTACGACAGCCGCGAGCAACTGCTTGCCGTCAGTGCGGAAAAGCTCTACGTCGACCCGGGGCATCGGAACGTGGTTAAGCGAGCGCTGGACCAGTTTGGGCGGCTCCGCAACCATGAGCTGGCTTTGCTCCGTCGCGAGGGTTCGATTATCTATGTTCTCGAAAACAGCTTCGTCGTCCGCGACGATGCCGGCAGGGTAGTCGAATATCGAGGCGTGCTGCTCGACATTACCGAAATGAAACACGTGCAATCGCAGCTGCTGCGCGAGCACGACTTTAACACGCAGATCCTAAACCACACGCAGAGTCTCATTGCTGTTGCCGATACAGCCGGCCTGGTGAGCTACGCCAACCGTCGTTGCTGTGAAGTAGTGATGGGTTCCGGAGGAGACCTGGTCGGTTCCCGAATTGAAACCATGGTTGCTCCCAGCCATCGGGGCATGCTGCGCAACGCCATCGAGTCGGTTCTCGAAGGAAAGGTTGTAAATAACCTCGAACTTGCGCTGGTTCGCGATCGTCAGAGCATCGGGAGCTTTTCTGTGAATCTGAGTCCCATGCGCAGCCCTTCCGGCGAGGTAAACAGTCTTGTCGCGGTAATGACAGACATCACGGATGTGGCCATGCTGCGGGCGAAACTCATGCACACAGAGAAAATGGCAGCCGTTGGCCAGCTCGTTTCTGGCGTGGCTCACGAGGTGAACAATCCGCTGACAGCGATCATGGGGTTTGCCGATCTTCTGATCGATAGTCCGGAGCTATCAATCGAAGCAAAGGAGGACTTGCGGGTCATTGTGCACGAAGCTCAGCGCACGCGCGAAATTGTCCGTAACCTGCTTAGTTTTGCGCGGCAGACTCCGCCGCAGAAGCAGGCCGTCGATCTGCATCAGGTGCTGCGGCGAACAGTTTCGTTGCGCGCATATGACTTGAGCAACGAAGGTGTTGAGCTGGTGGAGAACTTCGATTCGACTCTGCCGAAGGTAACCGGAGACGCGCATCAGCTTCAGCAGGTATTTCTCAACATCTTGAACAATGCGTTCGATGCTGTCCGCGAGACTGGCAGCCGGGGTCGCATTAGCATTGCAACTTCGCGTTTGCGAGACTCTGTGGACGTCAGCTTTATCGATACGGGCACAGGAATCTCAAATCCGGAGAAAATCTTTGATCCCTTCTACACAACGAAAGAAGTCGGAAAGGGAACAGGTCTTGGCCTGAGTATTTGCTATGGAATCGTCAGGGAGCACGGAGGCGAGATTGTGTGCTTCAACAATCAGAACATGTCTGGAGCAACTTTTTCCGTCCGTTTGCCACTCCTGAATGCGGCACGTGGGTTGGCGAAGGCTGCAAAGGCCTCAAGCGACTGAAAGGAAATGACGCGCGAAGAGATCACGATGAGTAAATTACCTCTGCTGGTAATCGAAGACGAAGCTGCGGTGATGTCGTTTCTGCGGACGGCACTGGAGCGCAATGGCTACTCTATCGTGAGCGCATCGTCGGGTGCCGAAGGATTGAAGCTGCTGGAGAGCGGCGCATACATGGGAGTGATCTCCGATATGCGCACGCCGGGAGGCATCAGTGGGGCGGACGTTCACGCATGGATTCGCGCAAATCGTCCGGAACTCTCGCGGCGCATTCTGTTCATTACTGGTGACACGGTGAATCGCGAAACCATGGACATTCTCGAGAAGACCGGCGCGCCATGTATCGAAAAGCCGTTCCGAGTTGCGCAGTTGTTGCGCAGTATTGAAACGCTTATGGCAGGTGAGGCGCGATGAGCCAGGAGACTCTTCATCTGCTCGTCGTGGACGATCAAGAGAGCATTCGTAAGCTCTGCGCCACCGTCGGAGCATCACTCGGGTTGCGTTGCACGCAAGCTGAGAGCGCCGAAGCTGCGCTCGCAGAACTTGATTCCGATGCTCCCGATATGATTCTGGCCGACCTGATGATGCCGAATATGTCTGGGCTCGATTTTCTAACGGAAGTAAAGAGCTCAATGGCGCATGCCGAGATCGCGATCATGACGGGCCATGGTTCGATTGAGAGTGCGGTGCAGGCGATGCGCCTCGGCGCTTACGACTACATTACAAAGCCCTTTCGAATCGAAGAGTTGAAACTTCTGCTGGAGCGGATGCGGGAGAAGGTGCAGCTCGTAAATGAAAACACCTTTCTACGGGAGCGCGTGAATACCGAGACGGACCTCAGCGGCATCGTTGGCTCCTCCGTCAAAATTCAGGACGTGCTGCGCATGATTGCGCGCTTGAAGGACACGCGTACTCCGGTGCTCATCACCGGCGAAAGCGGAACGGGAAAGGAACTGGTTGCCCGCGCCATTCATTTCCGCGGCCAATATGCGAAACGTCCATTCGTTGCCGTCGATTGTGGTTCGCTGGTTCCTACACTGATCGAGAGTGAACTTTTCGGGTACGAGAAAGGTGCATTTACCGGAGCGGCGCGGAACAAGGAAGGCCTTTTCGAAAGTGCCAATGGGGGAACGATCTTCCTCGATGAGATCGGCGAGTTGCCGCTGGAAATGCAGGCGAAACTTCTCAGAGTTCTCCAGGAGAAAGAGGTTAGGCCTGTAGGTAGCAACACTCGGGTAAAAGTCGATGTGAGAGTCATCGCGGCCACCAATCGCGATCTCGAAGCCGCCTACAAAGAAGGAACATTCCGCAAAGACCTTTACTTCCGTCTGAATGTCGTCACCCTGCATCTTCCGCCATTACGGGAGCGCAAGGCCGACATTCCCGCTTTGGTTCACTGGTTTCTAAACAGGTTTGTTCCTGGGCAGAACATCCACATCACTCAGGCTGCCATGCAGGATCTGTTGCAGTATGAGTGGCCCGGCAATGTCCGCGAATTGGAGAATTGCATTGAGCGTGCGGTCGCATTAGGCAGCCAAAACGCGATTGATGTTCACGACTTGCCACCCGCGATTCGTCGGTTCTCGGAACCGCCGGAGGCTCAAATCGAAGCAACACCGGTGAAGTCGAGCGACCTTGCAGAGCTGGAGCGAGAAACCATCCGACGCGTGTTTGAACAGACAAAGGGCGACAAAACGCTCACCGGACAGATGCTTGGTATCAGCCGTGCGACGCTGTATCGCAAATTGAAACGCTATAACATCGGTCAGTCTTCCCAGATGGGGGCCGCGGTAGGAGTCCCAAAATGAACCTTTAGCCCTGCCTGAGCAGGTGAGACAGCGGTTTCATTCTGAGACATTCCACTGCGTTTCAGGGCTTTCGAAGCGCATTTCTGACCAGTTATCAACAGCTTAGAAGCTGCCGCGATTTGGCACCCGCTTTGCACATCTTGTACCGTCGCACTCTGTGTGTTCGACGGGAAAGGCGCGCGATGACGATTGCACGGGACTCGCTGAGACAGGAACTGGCAAAAATTGGCAATCGGACCTCCGCGCAACCACCGGATTTGGAGCGACTGGCACAATTTTTCCCTGACGGCACGAGAGTAAAGATGCCCGTGGAAGTTTCGCGCGTGAGTGGAAGTTCGTCCGAACCGGTGCGTACCGTTCTGGAATACGGGACTGCGCACGAAGTGATTTTTCGCTGCGCCCTGCCAATGGAGTTCGGTGACCGACTGCGGCTTACCAACCGCGACGGCTCTCTGGACGCGGAGGCGGAGGTAATGGCGGTACAGGTCAGCGCCTCGGAAACTTTGGTGGCGGCTCGCTTCACCGCCGAAGTGCATAACTGGATTATTAAATGATGAGCACTGCTACCGCATCGCTGATCGAAATCGCCGCCGAATGGCGTAGCGCGCGTCGTCTTTATTCGTTTTACTCGGCCCTCATTCGCGAGTTCCAGCTCGAAGTTCCACACTGCAAAGAGCTCGAAAATCCTGTGGACCGCGCAGAACGCGAAGTCTTAGACAAAGTCCACAAATGGTTCAGTCAGGTTGACCGCCAGGTGCAGGTCGCGCAGATGCGACAACTCCTGCAGAGCGATCGCTTTGGCGAGGAGCAGTTGCTGCGAGCGTTGCTCCTGCGGCATCTCCCGCAACAGCAGCGCGATGAGGCACTCCGCGACAAGCTGGATTACCTCCTGGTGCAGTACTTCGCGGCAGTCGCACCGCATCATCCTCATGACAGTCAGGTGACTTCGTCTGAAGTTGCGCAGGCGCTTCGACCTGTGCTTGGCGCCGTCGCTCCCCGCGAATTCCTTTGGATGAAGCAGTTCGACGAGATCGCGAACAGCGTCGATCGCTGCTCGACGCTTTCCGAACTGCTTGATAGCGGATTGGTCGAGCTTGGCAGGAATAAGAAGAAAGCGTTGGGCGCTCAGTACTTCTCTCCGGAAGCACTGGTTCAGATCACAAGATTCAACTTCCGCTTGCGCCTCGGATTCTTCCGCCTCATGCACTCGGATCTCCAGGCGATCCGCACCGCGATCCAGCAACTCGAGAGCGCCGGCGTAAGCAGCGTCGATTGCCGCGAAGCCGGACTTGGCTCCGAAGAGCCTCTGGCCACGCTGCGGACTCTTTGCCACCAATGGAAAAAACCATTTCGGGAAGCGTATCGAGCAGGCCAATCGTTCCGTCAGCTGGGACAGGTTCGCAATATTCTCACAAAGAAAATTCAAACCATAGGAGCCGCCAAGAACGGAGCGACACCGGTGCCATCTCAAGCGGGCCTTCCGGAGTTTGCGGTGATGGCGCCCGACGCGGTGCCGGCTGAATCTCGTGCCGAAGCAACGCTCGAAAAAGTAGTGGAGACGATCTCAGAACAACTCTTCGCTTCGAAACAAAAGAGCACCGTGTGCACGGTGATCGTCGGCCACGCAAAAGAAGTGCTCGCATCTTGGGAAGTGAAAGCTTACGTGCAAGCTGGTGACGCGAGCTGCGGGGCAATCCAGAAAGCAGTTGCCGCTCGCTGTCTGCTCGCGAATGCCGCCGCCATGGCGAAAGAAGGAAACAAGAGCGGATTGGCAGAGGCGCTGGATTGCTCGCACCATCAGGCTGCGGCCATTCAGGAGCAGGTCGCGAAAGCGAAAGAGCGCGGCGATATCGATGCGGCAGTAAGCCTGGCGGCAACCGCAAAGAGACTGTTGGCGGTAATCGACGCGACGGAGAAGCTGAAGTAATGAGTCAGATTGCCAATCAGAGTCCAAAAGTGCTCGTGGTATCCGATCAGGCTGGATTTTTCCGTGATCTGGTTGCCCGGTGGCAGATGCAATCGCAGGTGCCGGAGTTCACCGCGGTTAATAGCGATTTATTGCGGAGCACGAGTGCTTCGGCTTTCGATATTGCGATTGCCGGAGACATGCAAGCGCCCCGAGCAAATGAAATCCGTACGCTGCTGAATCGAGGAGCTGCGCCGGCTGTTTATGTGTCTACCGCGGGAGAATCTGTTCACGGCTTGCGGCGCGCATATCCGCGATTAACCGTGATTCCGCGACATGACGCGTGGCTCGATACGCTGGTTTTGGTCACAGAGGAAATCTTGAAGCGTCGCGAGATCTTTGCGCATATTCAGCGGCTCGAGCAGAACGCGCGGTCGCAGGAGGCCCATGCGACGCTGGGTAAATACATGGCGGAGATGCGTCACGGTTTCAATAACGCACTTACCTCTGTGTTGGGAAATGCGGAGTTACTGATGCTGCAATCGGCCGGCCTTGAGCCAAACATGCGCGAGCAACTGGAGACGCTGCATGCGATGACACTTCGTCTACATGAAATGATGCAGCGCTTTACCTCGCTAGAGCTCGAAATGCAGTGCGCGGAGAAAACCGCGCGGTCGGAGAAGAATTTGGAGTCACTCACGTATGCGGCTAGAGCTTGAGATGGAGTTATAGAGACCCCGTGAAAAAGATTCTCATCGTCGACGATTCGCTCGCAGAAGTGAAGCTCATGGAATCTGTGCTTCAAAAGGCGGGGTATTGGCCCGTGGCGATTCACGATCCCCGCAAGCTCGAAGCCACCATCGCGGCGGAGAGGCCGAGTCTGATTTTGATGGATGTCGTCATGCCGGAACGCAACGGTTTTCAGGCCTGTCGTGAATTGAAGGGCAGTGCGGAGTTCAGCTCGATTCCAGTGGTGATCGTGAGTTCGAAGAACACGGAGAGTGACAAGTTCTGGGCTCAGCAGCAGGGTGCGGACGGCTACGTGATTAAACCGTTCACTCCCGCCGAGCTTCTCGGGGCAGTGCAGAGGTTTGTATAGGTGACGGAAGAAACGCCAATTCCGCAGCAGCTCGAGCCGATCTCACCGGATCAGATCGAAGTTCCCGATCTGGCACTCGGACCACAGGAGCCGCTGCGTCAGTACTGCGTTTTTCGCGCAGGGCGCGAGCGTTTCTGCCTGTCGGTGTTGGAAGTGGAGGAAGTAGTAGATTGGCCATCGTTAACGCGCATGCCGCTGGCCCCCAGCTTCCTCATGGGCATTTTCAACTTGCGCGGATCGATTGTGCCAATCGTGGACATTGCGTTCAGCGAAGGGCGGCGCCCGGATCTGCCGCCGCGGCAAGTTGTCGTGGCGTATCTTCCGGCAGAAGGCGACCGCGATCATCTCCGCATCGGAATTGCGGCAGACGAGGTGTTCGGAACCTACAGTACCTCGGACCCGTTGATTCTGGCGGACATCCCCCGCGACGTTCCGCATTGTTGTGGGATGCTGCGCCAGGAGGATCGGCTGGCGCTCACGCTGGATTTGAAGAGATTAGTGGAAGCATTTCCGGTTCCGGTGATATGACCAAAATAGGAATTCGGAGTTCAAGTTTTCGGAGGCAGTTATGAAAGGTCGGCTGAATCAAGCCATCTGGACATTGGGAGCGATCAACGCCGCTGCGCTGTTGGCCGTTCTCTATTTTGCATACTCGGCAGGCTCGCACGCCAACGGACTTGGCATCGGCGACGCGATGTCCGCGCCGGGCGAGACGCCGAAGCTGTTTCTGGCTGCGGTGCTCGTCGGGCTGTCTGCGGCGATGTTCGTTCTCTTCCGGCTCTCGAACAAGATAGCGAAGCCTGTGAACGAGCTGGTGAACTACTCACAGAAGTTCGCCAATGGCGAGTACAACAGCCGTCCGCATATCGAAGGCGATGACGACTTCACCGTAATTGCGGAGAACTTCACGCGCAGCTCGGAGCGCATCAGCCGCGCCGTTCACAATCACGAAGCGCAGGAAGCCCTCCAGAAGAGCGTGACGGACTTTCTGACGGTCGTCAGCCAAATTGCTCGTGGTGATTTGACCCTGCGTGGAAGAGTCACGAACGATGCCTTGGGAAACGTTGTCGATTCAGTGAACTACATGCTCGATAACTTCGCCAAGGTGCTCGAACGCGTGCGCAAGGCTGCCGTGGACGTATCGTCCAGCGCCAATGAGATTCTGCTTTCTTCTGAAGACATGGCCAGTGGCGCCGTGCAGCAGGACCAGGAAATCACAAACACCTCGTCTGCTGTCGAAGAGCTGACGGTCTCGATGAAGCAGGTGTCGAACAACGCCGAAGCTTCGGCAGAAGCTGCGCGACGTGCTCTCGACGCCGCCGAACAGGGCAACCGCTCCGTTCGCGACACACTGGAAGGTATGCAGCGCATCCGTGCTTCGGTGCAGGCGACTGCAAAGAAGATTAAGTCGCTCGGCGATCGTTCGCTGGAAATTTCCGAAATCATCAATGTGATTAACGACATCACCGAGCAAACCAACTTGCTCGCCCTCAACGCTGCTATCGAGGCGGCCCGAGCAGGCGAAGCCGGACGCGGATTCGCAGTCGTCGCCGACGAAGTCCGCAAACTCGCTGAACACTCGCGAACTGCTACGAAGGACATCGCAGGTCTGATCAAAGCCATTCAGGCCGAAACCAACGAAGCCGTCGTAGTCATGGAAGAAGGAACCAAAGAAGTGGAAGTCGGAGCCCGACTCGCAGACCAAGCCGGTAAAGCGCTGGAAGCGATTTCGAGCGTCGTCCGACAGTCGGCAGAACTTGTTCAGGAAATTTCGCTGGCATCGAAGCAACAGGTGCGTGGTACGGAAGGTGTGGCGAACGCGATGCAGATCATTTCGAACATCACGCGTCAGACTTCGCAAGGCGCGCGTCAGACGGCACGCACGGTCGAGAACATGGTGAAGCTGTCAGAGCAGTTGAACGAGGCGCTCTCGCAGTTCCGCATCAGCTCGAGCGGGCCGGTTGAGATCAAGGAACTCAGTTCGGCGGCTGCGGCAGTCGCAAGACGGTAGTCAAACAGAAATAGCTGATTAGGACTGTGGGCGAGAATTCCAATTCGGTGCTGGTAACCGAGCATGAGCTCGGCGAACTGCGTTCGTTCATCGAACGTCGTTCTGGAATTTTGTTTGACGAGTCGCGCACTCGGTTCCTGTCCAAGCACGTCCGTGAACATCTGATTCAGAAACAGCTCGGGCGGGCTTCCGAGTTGCTGCGAGCCATTAATGGTTCGAACGCGGAATATGAATCGCTGCTGGAACGGCTTCTTACACAGGAAACTTCTTTTTTCCGCTACCCAGCCGTGTATCAGGCACTCGCGGAAAAAGTGTTACCCGAGATTCATGCAAAGAAGTTCTGGAGCAATCCACGAACCCTGCGGATATGGAGCGCCGGCTGTTCGACTGGCGAAGAGCCTTACTCAATCGCGATCAGCGTACTCGATGCACTCGAACTTCCGGATGCATGGACAATCGAGATTCTGGCGACGGACATCAGCCGCAATGCATTGAATGTCGCCGAGCGCGGATGCTACACGAAGCGCGATCTGGAATCGCTCGCGCCCGAGCAGATCGAGGCGTACTTCAGTCGATCCAGCAAAGATGAATTCCAGGTGAAGCCGAAGGTCCGCAACATGATCACCTTCGCGCAAATGAATCTGGCGCAGATGGTCTATATGGGACGCTTCGACTGCATTTTTTGCATGAACGTCCTCATTTATTTTTCCGACGATCTGCGGGCGAATTTGATCCGGCGTTTTCATGAGTACCTCGAGCCGGATGGATATCTATTTTTGGGCCATGCGGAGTCGGTAGCCAAAGCCAAAGTGGAACTCGAGCCGATTGTCATTGCGGACTCGCTCATCTATCGCAAGTCGGCGCTGGCGCGAAGCGCTGCACAGGAGAGTTTGTGAGCACGCCGGGAGCAGAATTCGTCGAGGTCTTTCTTCAGGAAGCCTCCGAGCACCTGCAGTTTCTGCGGGAGTACTCCGGCATTCTCCAGGATCCCTATCCGGTTCCGGAAGACATTCAGCGTCTCTATATTTCCGCTCACACGCTTGAGGGCAGCTCCGGTTCCTATGGATTTCCCCTTTTTCGCGAAGTCGCCAGCAAGCTGAGTCACATCTTTCAGTACGCGATGAACGCAACCATCGCTGCAGATGCGACCGGACCGATCACTGAGTTTATTTCTGAAGGCATCGCCGTTCTTGAATCCGATTTGCTGATGATCAGCGCCAACGGAATCGAGAGCGAAGAAGAGATCAGCGCGTTTAAGCTGCGTTATGCTTTCGCCTTCGAGCCTGCGGTGCAAGCACCGCAGCCCGTGGAAGATTACGTTGCACCGGTGAATCTGCATCAAAAGGCAGATCTGCCGCTTGCCGCCGAGAGCAGTGCAAAAGCTGAGAATAAGACTGAAGTAAAGCCCGAAGCTGCTCTGCAGCCCGAGCCCGCAGCAAAGATCGATGTGCCTGCGCGGACTGAAATTGCGCAGCCACAGTCGGCGCCCCGGCCAGTCGTCGCTGCTGCTGCCGCGAGTCCAGGCGCTGATATTCCAGATCTGGAACCCGACGGCGACGTGCCTGCGGAGATTCTGGAATTCTTTGTTCCGGAAGCGGAAGAGCACCTTCAAATCGTGCAAGATTGCCTGCTGACCTTGGAAAGCTCGGCCGATCCTGAAACGGTAAATCGCCTTTTCCGCTCGATGCACACGATCAAAGGCTCCGCCGCGCAGGTGGGCCTGCAGAGAATTTCGCATGTGGCGCATCGTGCCGAAGACCTGATCGGTCACGTCCGCGACGGAGAGATCAAGCCGAGTCAAAAGGTCATCGATCTCTGCTTCGAAGCCGTTGATGCAATCAAGAAATTCGTCTATCGCCAGTGGCCGGACGAAGCAACTTTGCAAGTTACAGTAAAGTCGCTGCTGAGCAGGCTGCGCGCGCTCGCGCCCGCTGAAGAGTCAGATCAGCCCGTTGAGCGTGCAAAAGAAACTACCGTTGTGCCTGCGCCGCTACCTGTTCAGACGAAGTCCGAAGCCACCGCCACACCAGCAAAGAACGTCTTCGAAGACAGTTCCGACTCGGAGCAAGAGCCGGAGATCATCGCCGGGCTGCGCAGCAAGGAGCCTGCAGCGCTGCCGCAGTCGAAATCGGTTCGCATCGCTCTCGAGCGCCTCGACAGCATGATGAACGCCGTCGGCGAACTGGTGATTAACCGTACGCGAATGCTGGGCCGTCTCACAGAGCTGCAGCGGCTCGCCGAAGTGCTGAACTTCTCCAAGGGAAGAATGTCAGAGAAGATCTCCGACTTCCAGGAGAAGCACGAATTCAGCCGGTTGACGGGAATGTTTACCTCCTCGTTCTCCTCAACCGGCTCTCATGGCTTGGTCGGTGGATTTAGCGATTCTTCAGAATTTAGCGAACTGGAGTGGGATCGTTACGATGACTACAGCATCCTTTCGCGCTCTCTGACGGAAATCTCGGCCGACGTGACCGAAGTCCTCACGCAGCTCGATGGCTTCGTTCGTCGCGTCGATTCTGACATCGATGAGTTCACAAAGCTTGCTCATCGTCTGCAGGATGAAATTACTCAGGCGCGAATGGTTCCAATTGGGAACCTCTACACACGTATTTCGCGAACGGTTCGCGATGCCGCTAAAGCCGCAGGCAAACAGGTTGAACTGACTCTCAGCGGCGCCGAAACGGAACTTGATAACAGCATTATTCAACAAATATCGGATCCGCTGATTCATCTCGTGCGCAATGCCGTCGCGCATGGTCTCGAAAGCTCTGAGGAGAGATACAACGCCGGCAAGACCGACCACGGCAACGTTGCCGTTCGCGCGTACCATCGCGGCAATCACATCTACATCGAAGTTGAAGATGACGGAAAAGGCATCGACTACGAGAAGGTTCGCAAGACGGCGGTGGATCAGGGCATCTACTCGGAGGAGCAAGCGGAGCGCCTGGCAGAACGAGATCTGCTGGAACTGCTCTTCCATCCAGGCTTTTCGACCGCCCAGCGCAAGACCGAACTCGCGGGACGCGGAGTCGGACTCGACGTGGTTCGCGCCAACCTCACCACGTTGAACGGCGAAATCGATGTCGATACACAGAAGGACCTCGGCACACGCTTCACATTGAAGGTCCCGCTCACGCTGATCATTTCGCAAGCGCTGTTCGTGCGTTGCAGCGACATTTCCTTTGCATTCCCACTTTCATTCGTTGAAGAAATCCGCCGTGTACCGGCGAGCACGATTGAAGAAGTCGGCGGCAAGCTGCTCACGAAAGTTCGCGATGTAGTGACCGAGGTTGTGCGCCTCGATTCCCAGCTTGGGCTTGCTCACGTCGAGCCGGTAAATGGTTTTTATCATCTGGTGATCGTCAGCGTCGCCGGGCGTTCCGTCGGCGTGATCATCGACGAGGTTCTGCGCAAGGACGAAATCGTGATCAAGAACCTCGGCGAGTATCTGCGTAATGTAAAGCTCTTTCCGGGAGCGACGATTGCACCCGACGGCAGCCTTATTCTCTTAATCGACGTGAATCGTCTGGTCGCTGGCGAGGCCATTGAACGCCGTCCGTTGATGACGAACGCCACTGCAGCCCGCATCTTTGCGCCCGGCGCGGCTGCGCTCGCAGCCGGCGAGATTCCCGAAGCGGCAATGGAGCCTTTGCGTCAGGAAAAGGTTGTCATTCTTGCCGACGATTCGATCAGCGTGCGCAAGTTCGTCGGACGCATGCTGGAAAAAGCCGGTTATCGCGTGCGCCTGGCCGCCGATGGTCTTGAAGCTCTGGAAATCGCGCTGCAGACTCGCTGCGATCTGATCATTACCGATCTGGAAATGCCGCGCACCAACGGCTACGAGCTGATGATGCACCTACGCCAGAATGCCGAGACCAAAGGCATTCCCGTGATGGTCGTGACGTCGCGCGCAGGAGCAAAGCATCGTGAGCGCGCAGAAAAAGAAGGCGCAGCAGGATTCCTGACGAAGCCAGTGCAGGATGAGCAGTTGATTGCAGCGGTAACGAATTTGATCGGTCCGGCACACGGACCGGTGATGAAAGGGGAGACGCACGCCGCGTCTCTACCGGCGGTTTAAGCGATGGCGGCTCAAGGCAAAATTCGGGTGCTCATTGCCGACGACTCGGCTTTCATGCGCAAGGTGCTGCACAGCATCTTGCTTGCTGAGCCGGGATTCGAAGTCGCGGGAGAGGCTCGCGACGGACGCGAGGCAGTGAGCCAGTCGGAATCGCTGAAGCCCGATGTGATCACGATGGATATCAACATGCCCCATCTCGATGGGCTGCAGGCGACTGAGCAGATCATGTCCACGAATCCGCGTCCGATTGTGGTCGTGAGCTCGGAATCGAAAGAAGGAGCGGAGATCACGCTCAAAGCGCTTCAGCTCGGGGCCATCGATTTTGTAGCCAAGCCGAACAGCGGCGTAGACCTCGATATGAGCAGCGTGCGCGACGAACTCGTGCGCAAGCTCCGCGTTGCGGCCAAAGTGCGCGTAGTACGCACGGCATCGCGAACGAAAGTCGCGCACGAGGTTGCGAGTTCAGCTCCTCGGACCGAACCCGGAGTGGCTCCTGCTGCGAAAACGGAATCGCCGCGGGCGGCCACGCAAGCCGCAAAATCGAATGGCAAGTTCCCGCTGGTAGTGATTGCGGCTTCAACCGGTGGGCCTGCAACGCTGATGAAATTCTTGCCGGCATTCCCACGTGAATTTCCGGGAGCATTGCTGATCGTGCAGCACATGCCGGGCACGTTTACATCGCAGTTCAGCCAGCAGCTGTCGGACGCATGCGCGATTCGCGTGAAGGAAGCAGAAGCCGGAGACATTCTTGCACCCGGCACTGCGTACATCTGCCCGGGCTCGCACCACATGCGGGTGTCCGCGACCGGGCGCGTGACCCTCGACGATGGCCCACGGATCCTCGGTTACCGGCCATGCGCGGATGTGACTTTGGAAAGCACGGCGGAATATGCCGGTCCGCTCTCGATCGGAGTCGTGATGACCGGAATGGGAAATGATGGAGTTCGTGGAGCGCAGGCCATGAAGAGCGCCGGCGGGTACATCATCGCGCAGGACGAAGCGACCTCCGTGATATTCGGAATGAACGCCGAAGCAATCCGAAATGGTGTTGTCGATCAGGTGCTGCCCATCGAGAACATCTTTGCTGCAATCGAAAAGCGGGTTCTGCAGGTGCACGGTGCGAAGGCAGGTGCGTAGTGAAGATTTCGCAATCACGAGCGCAGGCCAGTACGCCACGGCGTGCCCAAGAGACAGTGATTTTGTTTTCTGCGGGCGGCGCGCACTTCGCAATCGCCGCGCCAGCCGTGGAAGAGATTCGCGAGACCGCAGCACTGAAGAATTTTGTTTCGTATGCATTTCAAGACAGATTTGCGAAGGTGAAGCACACGCTGGAACGGCAGGGTAAAACCACCTTCGTTGTGGATGCGTGCACGCATTTCCGCATTCCAGAGAGGCAGCCGGCGCGAGTGATGATCCTTCGTCATGCTCCTGCAGCTTTAGCAGTGGAATCGATTGACGGCATGAAAGAGATCTATGCGATTCACAAGCTCCCGGTTGCATTCACCGGCGAAGAGCGCAACTGGTATCGCGGACTCACGCTTATCGAAGCCCGCGTCGTACCCGTGGTGCGTGCTGAAGCATTTCTGAGCAAGGCGGAGACTGCGCTGCTTGCAGCAGCATGTCCCGCGGAAAGAAAAGAAAGTAAGTTTGCCATAGTGGCGCGATGAGCATTTTCAACGAGCGACGATCGTACATTCTCTTTCCCATGGGAAAGAAGCGCTTTGCCTTGCCTGCAGAGCAGGTGAGCGAGCTTGCTCGTCCGCGAGGCCAGGCGCAAGAGCAGATGCAATCGTTCCCTCACACGACGCCGCTCCTCACCGGAGTTATTCTGCGCAGAAATCAGATTGTTCCAGTTGCCGACGTTGCGCCTCTGCTCGTCGGCCCGGATGCTCCGGAGCGAAAGTTCTATTTGGTGATCGAGCGCGAGGTTCAGGGCAGGTCAGCGCGTATTGCGATTCCCGTAACGGGAGAATGCGAGCTTGCTGAGGCGACGCAGCAGCCTGGGACAGGCAAGCTTCCGGAATACATTTGCGGATTACTGTCCCTGAGCGACGAAATCATCGAGGTTCTCGACATTGAGCGGCTCATGCCCATGGAGGCTCAGGCATGAGCGAATCCTCGGCAAAGCTGCTGCTTATCGATAGCAATGTCTTCTTCGCGAAGCGCCTCACAGACGCGCTCAAGCAGGAAGGCATGGAAGTCACGCATAGCACGCAGGCAGCGTACGCGCTGACCATGCTGGAATGGGACACGCCCTCCGCAATCCTTTGTGCCACCAACTTGCGCGAGATGAGCGCGCTCGATCTGCCACGCATCGTCCATGGTGATCAGAAGACGTCGCACATTCCCATCATTGCACTCGGCGAAGGCGGGGATCACGCACTTATGGCGGCGTTCCGCGCTGGATGCGACGACTACGTCGATCGCAAGCTTGGTCCGGATCACATCGCTGCGCACGTGCGGACGTTCCTGAAGAGCCACGACGAAGGCTTCCAGCCGACGCAGATGCTGGGCGGATCCGAGACGGCGCTCAGCGGCAATCTTTCCCATCTTGATCTGCTTGGAGTTGTGCAGATGCTCGCGCAATCCAGGCAATCTGGAGCGCTGCATATCAATGCTGCCGATCTCGACGGCGTCATGTTCTTCGACGGCGGTGATATCTCGCATGCGGAAGCCGGTGAACTGATTGGCGATGATGCTGTAATTGAGATCGTCAAGCGGACGAACGGAATCGAAAACGGAGTTTACAAATTTGTCCCAGGCGCTAGCGCAACCACTCGGACAGTACTGCGTTCGGCGACGGAGTTGATGCTGGATGCGTTGCGCGAACTCGACGAGGGCGCCAACTTGCTCGAGGGAGAGGTCTAAATGTCAACCACCCCAACCGTTGTATTCATCGACGACAGCGCCACCATGCGCGAGGTAATCAAGATCGCGTTTCGGCGCGAGAACATCGACGTAGTCGCCTATCCCGACGCGGCCACCGCTCTGACCAGCATCGAGCAGAGCAAACCCGATGTCGTGATCACCGACGTGATCATGCCCGACAAAGACGGCTACGAAGTTTGCCAAAGCATCAAGCAGCATCCGAAGCTGAATGGCACGCCTGTGATTTTGATGTCTGGTGTAGTGAATCGCGCCGTCGCTGAAAAAGCCTTCTCGGTGAAAGCCGACGAACTTATTCGCAAACCGTTCCAGCCGCAAGATCTGATCACGCGTGTGAAGCACTTGCTAAAAAGCGACAACGAACCCCCCGCCCCTGCTCCCACGAATGCCGCAGCAGCATTAA
Organism: Terriglobales bacterium; assembly: GCA_035764005.1. Taxonomy (NCBI): domain Bacteria; kingdom Pseudomonadati; phylum Acidobacteriota; class Terriglobia; order Terriglobales; species Terriglobales bacterium. The sequence goes on along the minus strand of DASTZZ010000019.1, from coordinate 92,164 downwards.
GCAGCATTTTCGCGGCTCCCGCTGCCAATGGAAGCGCCGCAAAGCCCAAACCTATAGCCGCGCCGCAAGCTACTGCTGTGGCGGATTTCCCGGCTCCTCCGACGCCATCCACTTCCGCGGCGGTACCTATGCCAAGTCCAACTCCTGCTCCCGCAAACGGCGCACCGAAGATTTCAGCAAGCGCTTCTTCTGACGTGACAAAACTCAGAGTCGAGATTGCTCGCCTCGAAGGATTGGTAAAGAAGCTTCAATCGGAGTTGGCTGCAGAACGCGAGTACGTGCGCTCGCTGGAAGAGCATTTCAAGACCGTCCAGCAGCAGTGAATAGAAGCTGCACACGCGCATTTCGCTGATACACTACTTCGCTTCGGCAATGCCGACGCGGAGGGACCTGAAGCGTGGAGCGGAAACCTGGGCTGGCCGCTGAACTGATCGCGGAATTTCTCGGAACATTTGTTCTTATCCTTTTTGGCACCGGCGTCGTTGCCATGACGGTGCTCTTCCCAACCAAAATTCCCGGCGAAGTCGTTCATGGCGGATTCACCAACATCACCATCGGCTGGGGACTCGCGGTCACAATGGGCATCTACGTCGCCGGGAAAATCTCCGGAGCCCATTTGAATCCTGCGGTCACGCTCGCCTTTGCTGTCTTTCGTGGATTCTCCTGGCGCAAAGTCATTCCTTACTCCATCGCGCAGACAGCCGGAGCATTTGCTGCGGCGGCGGTCGTCTATCGCAACTATCTTCCGGCTTTTCATCAGGTCGATCCGACGCTGGAGAAGACGGCCGGAGTCTTCACTACGTTTCCAGCATTTCCCGCAATTCTTTCGGCAGGATTCTTCGACCAGGTAGTCGGCACCGCGCTGCTGCTCCTGCTGATTTTCGCCATCATCGACGAATTCAATATGCCTCCGGGCGCGAACATGACTCCGCTGATGGTTGGTCTGGTAGTCGTCGCGATCGGCATGAGCTTCGGCGGCATGCACGGATACGCAATCAATCCTGCGCGCGACTTTGGCCCACGATTGCTCACTGTCGCAGTCGGATTTCGCAACAACGGCCTCACCGACGGCAGTTGGGATTGGATTGTTCCCATCGCGGGTCCGCTGTTAGGAGGCTTGATTGGCGCAGGGCTATACGACTGGGGAATTCGCAGGTTCCTGCATCGCGAGAAGGAGCGCGCTGCGGCAATCTGAGTTGTTTCCCGGCTGGATGAACAACGCCACAACGAGCAGACGCTTGATTGATCTCTTTGCTGCTCACTTCGCAGCGTTCGCTTCAGCTCGGCGATAAACACGAACGTAATCCACTAGCATCTTCTGCGGAAACTGCGTGGTCTCATCCGGATTGCCGGGCCAATTTCCGCCGACTGCGAGATTCAGGATGATGAAAAAAGGATGGTCATACACCCACTTCGTTCCAGCCGGAAGATCGGCAGGGCGTCGCGTTGCATACAGATGATCATCGACATAGAAGCGAATCTCCGTCGGCTCCCATTCAATTGCAAACAGGTGGAAGTGATCGCTGAAGTGTTTGTTGTCCGGCAACGTAAAAGGTGAGCCGATGCCGTGCGCTCCGGAATAACCGGGACCATGAATGGTTCCGTGAATCGTTGATGGTTCAATTCCGATGTTCTCGACGATGTCAATCTCGCCGCAGTTGGGCCAGTGCACCGAGCCGATGTCGTCGCCCAGCAGCCAGAACGCAGGCCACATTCCCTTACCCTTAGGCATTTTTATCCGAGCTTCAAAGCGGCCGTAAGCCTGCGAAAACTTACCTTCAGTTTTGAGGCGAGCTGACGTGTAATTCCTCTTCACACCGTCGGTGCCCCTGAAGGGCTCTCGAATCGCTTCAATGACTAGCGAGCCGTGCTTCTGGCGAGCATTGCGCGGGCTGGCTGTGTAGTACTCGAGTTCATTATTTCCCCAGCCATTGCCGCCAATCTCAGCTGTCCACTTTTGGGAATCGACGGAAGTGCCGTCGGCAGCGTTGAATTCGTCGTGCCAGGTGAGAATCCATTTGGAATGGGAGCTTGGTTGCGCCGAGCCGCTGACGAAAAGAAAGAAAGCAAGTAGTGCCGCAAAAGCGCCAGAACGCCTGTCGATCACCCGGTAAATATACAGAACCACCTGCGGTAGCGGGTGGTGATTCCCAGTTTGCTTTATAAATCCTAGAACTGCACCTCACCCGCCTGGCCAAGACCGCTCCGCTGCACGATCGTGGGACTTCCGCCTGCGCTCAGCATGCCGGTATTCGCATCTCGTCGCAGCACGTCGATGTTGCTCGGATTGAATCCCGAATTGGTATTCACAACAAAAACAGCCAATGGATCGACGACGAGAGTCACCGGAGTTGTCCCCGGCGGCATATCAAACTGTTGCACCGGCGCCAGCGTTCCGGTTGCCTCCGCAAAGGAGAACACCGAGACGTATTCCGGTTTTTGATTTGCGGCGTTGGCATTTAGCACGTAAAGAAACTTGCCCGAGGGATCCATGCGGAAGTCTCTGGTGAAGTCAGATGAATTCGGAACCGATGTACCGCGGGTTGTCGCGAATGGAGAGCCCGGAACAGGAGTCGCGTCTCCGGTCGAGTAGTCGACCGAATAGACGTTCATGTGATCCGAGGAGCTGGAAAGGATCAGAAGATACCTGCCCGAGGTATCAAATTGCACCTCATCGAGATGCTGCTTGCTATTTACCTGATGGTTAACTGTCAGCTTGCCGGAGTTTGGGTCGCGGTTGAGGACAATTAGCTCGTCAGTAAATCCCGTTGTGAAAGTACCGTTGTATGCAACCACATAGGCCAGTTGCCCGTTTGGACTCACCGCCAGCGAACTGATACCGTCGGCCAGGTGAAGGCTTGATCCCGTGTTCGTGAGCGTTCCGTCAGGATTGATCACGAGAGTCAGAATGTTATTGGAGCTGTCAATGACATAAAGATTGTGACCGGTCGGCTCGGTGAACAGCGCAGCTTGACCGTTATTGGGCAGAGTCAGCGTTCCCACCTGGGTCAGAGTGCCACTGGCTGCATCCGGGCGAAAACTAGTGATGATCGCCGAACTGTTTGAAGAGGAGGTGGTCGAGATGTGTGCTTCCGATCCGAAGACAAACTTCTTGCTCACGACCAGCACACCGGGTGTTGTTCCGCCCTGCTCGTTGAAAGGCGATCCTGGAACTTCTGTCAGAGTTGCGCCGTTGTAATCGACTTTGTACCCTCCAATGCGCGCACTATCCGTTGCAACCGAAACATAGAAAAATGTTGCGCCACTCGCTCCCGCATTGGACCCCCCAGTCCCGCCCGAGCCTCCACTGCCGCCGGAGCTTGCACTGCCGCCAGAGCTCCCGGAAGTTCCGCCGCTTCCGCCGGAGCCCGCGCTTGTACCTCCCGTTCCACTACTCCCGCCAGAGCCGCTGCTGCCGCTTCCCGGTTGAGATCCTCCCGTGGAAGGATTGTTGCCTGCGCTGGGCGTCGAGGAGCTACTTGCGCTTGTGCCACCGCAGCCAGCCCAAAAAAGAAGAGCAAGAACTAACCCAAAATAGGCTATCGCCAAGTAAACGGAATTGCGTGAAAGGCGCGAATACATGGAAACCGCTCCGAAGGGAATGTTGGGGATTCTGCAGATTTGGATGGAGCGGCTGCTTGCGGTGTTTCCCTTCAAATTTAGAAATCTGGCACCAAAGCTGACAAGTTCACCGGATGAATCGGGTGCCGAATTGATGGATCCCGCCAGGCTTTTATCTAACGATGCACAAGTACTCCTATTTTGCCTGGAACTCGGAAGCTGAGAAGCTCAGCAGCCTAGAAGCTGAGCCGCCACAGAGCTCCTCACCAGTAATTCAGCGCCATATCATGCACCCACACTGAATAGGGATCGGGATTGGCATTAGCGTTGAGTTGAATGTGTACACCGAAATCGCCGCTGAGCCCGTTTAACAGTTGGGGATTGAATGCCATGTTTACCGGCACGATATTTCCGTTGGTCCCAATCGAGACAAACAGCACGTGGCCGTTGCTACGTTGAAACTCCAGTCGGATCTGCGTATGAGTTGAAGGGGCAGGCCGCAAGCATGGTACCGAAGTGGGAACCCACTTCTGATTGGCCGGGTCCCACAGTTGCCAGATGCCATATCCGAACGAGCATTGAGTCGCGAAATCGTACCATTGGCCATCCACAAGTTGATTCGCCTCATACTCAATCCCAAATGACGCGCTGGGATTTTCGATGTATTCGTCGAGAGTGAGAACGAAGTGCGAGGGATTCGGATCGTTACCCAATCGTTTCCACCACAGCGCATTCGCCCACGGCGTTCCTTGGCCCAGCGAGAACTGCGTGGTGGCAGGCTGAGGATAGCTGAGTCCCGGCGTCATCGAGTACGCTATCGTGCCACCTCCCGCGCAGGTGTCACACGAATCCCAGCCGGACATCTGCTCGATTCCGCTGATGGTCGTGCCCGTCTGACCAGGCGCTGGGCTCGGAGCTGGATTTGAAGTCGGACTTGAGGAACTCGGCGGTGGGGCAGTTGAGCCTGAAGATCCTGGATTGGACGCAGAGGAATTAGTCGAGCCGGCGGGCGCGGAATTCGATGCAATCGCAGGCGCAGTAACGGCCGTCGTGCCATTGCCTGACGTGAAGGTCGTGCCGCCACATCCGACAATCACCACGGAAAGTGTGCCCAAAAAGGCAGCCTTTAATACCAAAAGGGGAACGGAACGCATTTCCCAAGTTTAGAATTTAGATCGAGCAGCGCCGAGAAGAATCGCGTCGTAATCCGGAGTGACTAGGGCACAGTTGCGAGAGTAGCTGAACGATAACTCACCTCCCATGGCGATTTCCAAAATTCAACAACTCCGGACTGACAAGTCATCCACAGCAGCTCCCGCAAATCTCGAAGCATTACCCGAGCCTCAGATCGGCGAGGTCACTTGCAAGAAGCCGCGCGAGCTGCTCGGCCTCAAGCTGCAATTCGGTGTTCTCGTGATTGCCGCCGCAGCCATCTGGGTCGCCAGTTCCATTTTGGGTATCTCCACAGGGTATTTATGGCTGCATTGCTGGTGCTCAGGCTTTTTGAGGTCTTACCGTACATCTTCTATCGCGAGCCCAAGCAGGAAAAAACGGCCATGCCTGCCGTTGAAAAGGCTGCCACGGTTTCGGCGTGAGGCGAATCCTAATGGCGATGACTGTTAGCCTTGGATAGGGCTGCGCGAACAAATTCCGCCGCCTTTCTGCTCCGGCAATAACTCTCCCGTTAGCATTCCCGCAGGCGTGCATGAGTTCGGGTGAGGAGTCCCATCGAAGGTTGCTTATCAATATGTGCGACGACGCCAGCGGTTTCTGGCATCATAGGGTCATGGCCAGTGACAACTCCGATCCACTCTCCAAGAATCCTCCAACGGACGAGAACTCTCAAAAAGTGGAAATCTGGGAGTCACATCCTAAACAACCGCAGATAAGCCAGTATTGGCCTACGAGCGCGCCTGACCGGCGACGTCCTGAAAATGCGAAGATGCGGCACTGGATGACTCTCGGCGAGCAAGCCCTGCGCGATCAAGAAATCACTGACCACCCCGATGACGACTCTACTCAACTCGACGATCAATCCAGCGACGTGAATGGGAAACGCTGATCGCCGCAAAGATCTTCGGCGAAGCACGCGCGTTCCGATCCGGGTGCGCATCGAGGTCCACGCCACAGGATTGTCATGCGACGGCGAAACTATCGTTGTGAACTTGCACGGAGCCTTAGTAAGAACGACGAGCCGACTCGAGCTGGGAGCGCGAATCAGCGTCCATGTGCAGCTTACGGGAAAATCAGCCGATGCTCGCGTTGTGTTTGCCAGTCGCGAGCGCCCCTTAGAATTCGGCATTGGACTTGATACTCCGCAAAACATCTGGGGTATCTCACTGCCGCCGGCAGATTGGCAGGAGTAGAAGATCGGCGCACAAAGATGTTCGAGAAGGGTGAAGAGAGGGCAGGCATTCCTATTTTGGGAATAGAAAATGCACACCCTCTCTTTCAGTTCTTCGGCAGGTTAACGGACTCCGGCGGTGAAGACCTCCTCCATTAATTGATTTGTGCGGCAGCCGGTTGCAGGCTGCTGATTGTTGCGGCTGTCGGTCCAAATTGGGTGAGAGACGCCGTTGTAGGAAACCAGGCCCGTGTAGTCGCCGTACTGGTTCCCGTAATCGATTGCCGAACATGGAACCACGCCATTGCAATCATGCTCGTTCGAGCTGGCTGACGAAACACGGGTATTCGGCTGACGCCACGTAGATCCTCCATCCGTCGATTGCGTGAAGTAAACGTCTGTCATGTAACGCGCGCCCGTGATGTCGTTCCGCGTGTCGTAGAACGAGATGTTCACGGCGCCATTCGTTGGATCAACTGAGAGCCAGGGATAGAAGCGATCGACTGCGAAACCTAAGGGATCGGTTACCGCCTGCCGCGGAGCCCACGTCGCGCCATTGTCGTCTGAGAACGAAGCGAAGATATCGGTTACACCGCCCGGCGTGAGGTCCATCCAGGTGCAGTAGAGTCGTCCATTCTGTTTGCCTCCACTGCGGTCGGTATCGCATGCAGGATAGAGCAGTGCGCCGCGGAATGAGATCGCTGGAATCGCGATGTCGAAGGGAAGCGTCTTGGTCGAGACGACGACCGGAGTGCCCCAGGTCGCACCTCCGTCGAACGAACGATTGAACATGATTGCGTTTGCGGCGTAATCATTCCAGGCTACGTAGAGCTCGCCATTCGGACCGACGAATGGCACCGCTCCAATCGATCTGCCCGGTCCTGAAGGATCGTCGGCCCGCGTTACGGTGAAGCTGGCGCCGTGATCGGTAGACGTTGCGACTCGGATCCCGCCTCCGGTGGATCCGCCACTGGCCGCATCCCAGGCGACATAGATGTTGTCCCGAAATGGGCTGCGAGGATTGCGATCGGCGGTGATCATCGGTTTATCGTTGAAATGATCGCTGCCGCCGGAGAAGCTGAAGAACGTTGCACCCGGGAAGCTCCTGCCGCCATCGGTCGATTTCGCGACCGCCATCTCTGTGCCGTTGATGCCGTTGCCTCCGCCGAAGAAAACAACGATGTAGCTGTAGAAGAGATTTCCCTGAGTATCGAACACCAGACTGGGATCGGAGCCGAAGTCGACGCCGTTGGCGCCTTTAGCCGGCGGGAGCGGCGCATCGGCGCCGGTCCAGGAGGAGCCGCCGTCGAAGCTGGCGTAGGCCCGCATGGGAAGACGAAAGATCTCGTTCGATCCGCCGGCAAGGTTCTTCGTCTTGCTGGTATTCACAGTGATGAAAGTCTCGCTTTGCGGTCCGCACTCGTTCGAGACGTCAACGTTTGCTCCGACCGACGCGGAATTACTCGGTCCAGCATTCCCATTTGCGGAATGCGTCGAGAGATACTGGTATTTGTTCCACCAGGTCGGGTTATTCGGCGTGTTGGTCTGTCCCATTGCCGTTAAGGCAAATAGAGCTATAAATGTGGAAACGTGCCATTTTGAAGCACTCATAGAGACTCCCCTCGCGTAAGAATCGGGGAAGCATCTGACCACAACTCGGCTCCAATGCGCAAGGTCTGCAGGTTGGAGGAATCAGCGGCTCAGTGGGGATAGTTTATAGAGTTGAAGTTATAGACGACCGTCATTGCGATGCTTCCTTGCGCAGCAACTCGTCTGCTTCTTTCGTGCTGTAGGAGTAGTGACATTGAATTTCGCTGTCTCTACCACCAGCTTGCGAACCGAGAGCGCTTCGTTGCGGCTCTGGTTCCACCATCAGGATTGTGATCTTGCCATTTCAAGAGTGGATGCTTTGCGCCTGGGTCCGGCCGCCAACGGCACGCAAAAAGCAGAAGTTCACGTAAAAAGCGAGGCAAAGCTCCAGAATAAGTCGCTGTTAACCTTTTGCTTTGCTCCGGGCGCGCTGAACCTCTTGTTCGATTTGCAAAGCAAGTTCAAAGTGGGCGAGAGCGAGGCGAAGCGAGCGAATGAGAGATTCGGCTTCCTGGCGCGCTATGGGCTCAGATTCAGCCGGAAGCTCCGCCGTCAATTCTCCAATCTGCCGCTGAATGCGTTCGATGTGAATCTTTACCGGCTGGTCCACGCCGAAATTGTACGTGAGAAACCGTTTTCCCACCGACGCTTGCCCGTCAGTTTACATCGCGAGAAACGCGGTGCAGAGCTGCTATCAAAGCGGCCGGACCGTCTTGGGCAAAAGCGGTCGCGTCGGGGAAGATCTTCCTATCGATGCTGCGGGTGTCTGAGATGGCGATCAGCGGGCAGCTTGGACAATACTGCCGGACTTGCTCGGCAAGTTCTTCTACCACGTCGCTGGCGAGAGTGTAGCTGAGCACCACGATGTCGAACTCTCGTCGCCGGATGGCCTCCATGGCCGCTGCCACAGTAGCTGGAGTGCTCACCCGGAATCCGTGCATGCGCAGGACCTCGGCGCGATAAAGCGCCAGCTCGCGGAATTTGCCGATCAGCAGGACCCGCCGACCGCCGGTTTTGCGATCTTCCCGATGCTCCTTGTGCCTCTGTTCCGGACTGGGAGGAGTGCTTCCGCTTTCGTCGCTACAAAGGCGCGGACGATCCCAAAACAGAATTAGCGCAGCTTCGCCAGGAAACGTAGCAGAAGAAGAAGAGAGTCCCATGGCCCGTAGAGTGTTGAATTTCGGTCGAAATCATATCAGACAAATTCAGAGTGCTCGTTCGCGAAATTGATAATTTCTAACTCGCGGACGCTCATTGGGCACGCAGAGCCGCTAGTCGAACAGCACTATGAATGAGGCGGCCGACCTCAAGCGGGTCTTTTTCTACTCATATCTCAGCGCCACCATCGGATCGACTTTTGCCGCGCGTCTTGCTGGGGCATAACCGGCGAGCAATGTAATCGCGATGATTGCGGCAACTGCTCCGCCTATGGTCAGAGGATCGTGCGGTGAAAGTTCGTAGAGCTGATGGCTCAGCAGCCTGGCCGCCATCCAAGCCAGCGGAAGGCCGAATGCGATTCCCGCAATCACGAGAAGCGAGACCTCCGCCAGGACCATGAGCAGGATGCGTCCCCGCTCCGCGCCCAGTGCCATGCGCACGCCGATCTCTGCGGTTCTTTGCGTTACTGAATAGCCGATCGTGCCGTAGAGTCCTACGCATGCCAGTAAGAGAGCCAGCCCGGCAAACGCGCCGCTTAGGAGCGCGAAGGTTCGCTCCAGCAGCAGGGAACCTTCGACCACATCTTCTTCTGTCTTCATGCGCACGACCGGGACGCCTCTATCAAGGTCGAGACACACTTGCCGCACTGAGTTCTCAATGGACTGTGGGTTTCCCTCAGTGCGGACCAGGAAGACCATCTGCGGGGAGATCAGCCTGGCCTGCTGATACGACCAGTAGGCGGTTGGCGGCGGATCCTTGCGAAGGTTGCCATACTTCACGTCGCCGGCGACGCCGACTATTTCAAACGGAACGAGCTTCCCGGCGCGCCCATAAACTAGGTGTTTACCAAGGGGATTGTCGCCGTGAAAATATTTGCGCACAAGCGTTTCATTCACGACAAGTGCCTTCGGAGCGGTGGGCATGTCTTGCTCGCCGATCGCTCTGCCGAGGAGGATGGGCACATTGAGAGTCGCAAAGTAATCTGGACCAACCATGTGCTGATATACGTCCACCGGCTGTCCGGGAGCTGTGTAGCCGGGAATTTCCGGTGTGTCGTTGCTGTATCCGGAGTCGATTGGTCCATGTTGAGTAAGCGTAACGGAGCGCACGCCGGCAAGGGATTGCAGACGGAGTTGCAATTCCTGGTAATAGTCGATCAGGCGATGGTCTTTGTATCCGTTGAGTCCAGGGCGAACCTCGAAGGTGAGCAGCGCATTCTGATCGAAACCAAGGCTCACATGCTGCAGCCGATTCAGCGTGCGCAGCAGCAGTCCGGAGCCGACGAGCAGCAATAGGGAAAGTGCTACCTGTCCGCTGACGAGAGTTTTCCCAATTGGGAGCTTACTTCCAGCTGATGAAGACTGCCTCCCCGTTTCCTTGAGTGTCGGAGCGACACTTACACGCGTGGCCGCTAGCGCAGGCATCAGTCCGAAGACAATTCCGCAGAGGATGGAAACGGCCGCAGTAAAGGCCAGGACATGCCAGTCGATTCCAGCAGAGAGGTTGAGCGGATTTCGTCCGGAGCCGAGCAGGCGTACCAAAGCGGAACTCGCCCAGGCAGAAACCACCAATCCGGCGATTCCACCAGCAAGGGCCAGCAGGACGCTTTCGGCCAGAAGCTGACGGACGATCCGTCCGCGCGAGGCGCCGAGACTCAGGCGTACCGCGATTTCCTTTTGACGCGCCGAAGCCCGAGCCATGAGCAAGCCGGCGACATTCGCGCAGGCAACCAGCAAGACCAGGCCGACCATGCCCATGAGCAGGAGCAGCGAGGTGGAGAATCGGCGCCGCAGATCATTTAATCCGCGGCCAGCCGGAGTAAGTCCTATTTTGGGAATTGCCGTGCTCGCTGTTGTCTGCGCTCGCGCTCTGAGCGTCCGATCGAAGATTACCTGTAATTCTGAGCGCGCAGCCTGTTCACTGATTCCTGGTTTCAATCGCCCGATCACCTGCAGCCACCAAGTCTTGGGCGAATCGAGATTGTCGTCGTAGATGCGTGTCCACTCGTCTCGATAGAGACTCAACGGAATGTAAATATCAACCGGATTGCCCGGAAGAATGCCGAAGAATTCTGGAGGAGCTACACCCAGAATCGTTAACGCCTGGCCATTCATCGTAATCGTCTTGCCATCAACGCTGTTATCGTCGCTGAAGTGCTTGCGCCAAAAATCATAGGAGACGACCGCGACGGGCGAGGGAGAGTTGGAGTCGTCGCTGGGCAGCAACATTCGTCCCCCAAAGGGAGTGACTCCAAGACCAGTAAAAAAATTTCCCGACACCGCCTGCAGGTGCGCCGATTCGGAGTTGCCGCTCACGGCGACGTTTACGTTATGGTCGTTTGCGGCGAAAGAAAAGGTTTGCTCGAAGACGTCGTTCTGTTTCTTGAACTGGGCGTAGTCATCCGAAGCAAATGAGTTGCTAGACACGACATCGCCGACGTCTTTTCCACCATTCCCTTCGAGGTTGTTGAGGAACATCCCAGGCCAGTCCTTCGCAGACCAGCTCAAAAGCATGAGCCGTGCGGGTTCCTGTACCGGCAGCATCTTCAGACTCACGGCATTGATCAGACTGAAGATTGCTGTATTTGCGCCGATGCCGAGCGCAAGTGAGATGGTGATGACCAGCGCAAGTGATGGATGCTTCCGGAACGTGCGCAAGGCGTAGCGCATATCCGTGATGAGGTCTTCGATCCAGTTCACGCCGCGCGCCTCGCGGCATTTTTCCTTCTGCTGCTCCATGCCCCTCATCGCTCGCAATGCCTGGTTGCGCGCCTCGGTTGCAGGCATGCCTTGCGCCTTGAGGTACTCGATCTTGCGCTCAAGGTGATACTCAAACTCCTCGCGCAGCTCCTGCTCAACTCTGGAGCGGCGCAACAGTGACCGCAGCCGCAGCGGTAGCTTGTACAGCCAGTGTTCCAGTCCCATTTCAGGCCTCCCGAAGCTGGATGACGTGCGATATCGCCGATGAGAGCCGGTTCCAGTTGGCAGTCTCTTTCTCGAGCTGATGGCGGCCGAGCCGAGTTAGGGAATAGAACTTGGCGCGACGGTTATTCTCGCTTGGCTTCCATTCCGACTTGATCCAGCCTTCCTGCTCCAGCTTGTGCAGTGCCGGATAAAGCGATCCATCACTTACCTGAAGTACATCGCCGGAAATTTGCGTGAGTCGCTGGCTGATTGCCCAGCCATGTAGCGGTTCGAGTGCCAGGATCTTCAGTAGCAGCAGATCAAGCGTGCCCTGAACCAGATCGGAAGGTTTGCTCAAGAATGCTTCTCCTCGGTTACCGAGATTAGACGTAGGCTACTCCTCTCGGTTAGCAAGTGGAAGTGGAATACTCTAGTGTTCCGGCTTCTACGGATGAGAAGATGTGCGCACTTCCAGCGACATTGCGCCCATAAATGTCCCGATGCACCGCGGCGATTGAACAGTACGAGCGACGGAAAAAATACCGCCGTTCGCCCTTCCCGCTTGTTCACCTGATAAGTCCCAGCCGTAAATTTCACAGCTTTTCTGCTTGACTCATCGCCCCAAGTCGTTCCATTATGGAATTATGCTCAGGCGAACAAAGAGAGAAAAATGTTTGCTGGTTGAAGCACTCTCGGCGCGTTCTACTGGCGCCGAAGCCAAGGGGGTGAGGTGTGCAGGAGTAATGCACGGTATGAGCTTGCGAAAAGTGCAAATTTCCAGCATTTTCACTGACCTGATACCAAGATCTTGGTATTTCGAGTTTCGGAATCCCAAGATGTTGTATTGAAAATTGGCGAAAATGGCCGGAATGAGAGCTAACCCTTGCAATTGACGTATTTTGCGAAAAAGGGGAGGGGGGAGGGGGTACCCAAATGAAGCCCCGAGCTGCGGTAAAATCGAGCATTCCCGTCCAACCGTTTAGGAGGCTGTTTCTGGGTCTGCATTATCTCCGCCGATCGTTCTTCGTTCTGGCGCTCCTGCTGATTTCTTCATCATCGGTTCTATTCGCGCAGCAGACGTCAACGGCTCCCGTGCCGAACCGCGTCGCTGAGCCCGCTGCGACCAAAATCACTCTGGACGTGAGCGAGACCTTCTTCTCGTTCTTTGCCGGGTTGAACTCTTGTGGATATGACCAGGAGCTTGCGAGTTCCGATCCGGTCCGCGATCAGATTCGCGCGGATGTCATTCGCGCCGTTGCCGCTTCCGAGGACGCGCAGTTCCAGCGCAAGCAGCTTTGCGCCTTTGTTCACGATCATCCGGCGCCCGAGCCTTCGCACAACATTTCGCAGTACGTTTCGCTGGCCTTCTACACCAGCGAGCCTCCGCAATTCAAAACCACGATTCGCGAGTCGGACCTGCCGCCGGATTCGCAAAACGTCCTCGGATACCTGCCGGTGCTGCAGAAGTTCTACGATGCTGCCCACCTGCACCAACTGTGGAAGAAATATCAGCCGCAGTATCAGGCGTATGTCGATCGATTCCATGATGAAGTGGCGCAGATGATTCTGAGCACTGACAGTTATCTGCGGCTGCCGATCAGTTTGCCGGGTGCGCGTGCCTTCTCTTTATTCATAGAGCCGCTGGTCGCGCCCGGAGAGATCAACTCGCGTAATTATGGTGTGAACTACATGATGCTGATGGCGCCCGACCAGGGCGCTCTGAAGCTGCAGCCAGTGCGGCACACATATCTTCATTATGTGCTCGATCCGCTGGTGCTGAAACGGTTCAATCGGATGCAGCCGTTAAAGCCGATCTTGCAGACAGTACAGAATGCTCCGCTCGACGAGAAATTTAAGACGGACATCGCTCTGCTTGTCACCGAATCCGTAATTCGTGCAGTCGAGATTCGCACCGAACCGATGATTCGCGTACCAAATGAGGACAAGAAGGAACGCGAGAAAAGAATTGATGCGGTCCGGACGCATGAAGTCGAGGAAGCCATGCAGGAGGGATTCGTCCTCACTCATTACTTCTACGAGCAGTTCGGAGATTTCGAGAAAGGCGAAGTCGGATTCGAGCAGGCTTTTGGACCCATGCTCACCAATCTGAGCTTGACCGTAGGCAGGGAAGAGAAGCGTGCGCGCGAGGTCAAGTTCGCCCAGCAAGGCGCTCCTGATTTGATTCGTGCCACGATTCGTCCGCAAGGCGACACACTTGATGCAGCGGAGGAAAGTCTCGCCGCCGGCGACGCGAAGTCGGCGCAGGAGATCGCCGAGAACACGCTCAGCAGCGGCTCAGGCGATCAAGGCCGCGCGGCGTTCATCCTGGCGCGCGCTTCGTCGATGCAGGGGCGCATGCAGGATGCGATCGACAACTTCCAGAAGACGTTGCAGCTTGCCAGCGATCCGCGCATGCTGGCGTGGTCGCATATTTACCTGGCACGCATTTTTGACATCCGGGAAGATCGTGAGGATGCGCTGAGGCACTACAACGCAGCCCTAAATACCGGAGACAAGGCACCCGACACCCTGGCTGCTGCCGAACGCGGACTGCAAAAGCCGTACGAGCCTCCAAAGAACAAGTAATATTCTTTAGCTGATGACGAAATCATCCTTTTCTTTGATCCGTAAACGCGGCTTGGTTTCCCTGCTATGCGCGATTGCGCTTAGCGGCAGTGCTGTGTGCCAGACCGGAACTACGCCGCAAACGACGCAGACGCCGTCAACTTCGGCGCCCGAGGTAACTTCCGTGCCGGTGCAGAATCCGCCCCAGGCTCCTGCCGCACCCGCTACGCCTCAAGCTCCAGCCCTTCCGCCACACAAGGCGCCCCCTTCGGCCAAGACCGCCGACGAGTTTGCGGCATATAACGCCGCGGCGAGTAATCCCGATACAGCGGCCGCGGAGAAAGCTGCTGACGATTTCGCCACGAAATACAACCAGAGCGATCTGCGCGGGCTGCTTTACTCGAACATAATGCGCCGCTATCAGCAGGCAAACGACTCGGACAAGACGCTGGAGATGGCGCGCAGGGTCCTCACATACGAACCCAACGATCCCGTCGCGCTCGTAATGGCCGCCACCGTGCTTGCCGAACGTACTCGTGAGGGCGACTTAGATCGCGAAGAGCGCTACGACGAAGCGGTGAAGTATGCACAGAGAGCGCTGGAGACGTCCAAAACCGATCTGATGGTGCCGGCGAATGCCACCGCTCAACAAATCGAGTCAGCGGAAAAGGTGTTGCTTTCGATGGCGCATTCGGCGCTCGGAATGGTTGATTTAAACCGTAAAAATGATGCCGCAGCGGTGCAGGAGTTTCAGCAGTCGATCAGCTTAAGCACTCCAGGGCAGGTGGAGCCTCTCACCTACCTTCGCTTGGCACTCGCGCAGGACCACCTGAAGCAATATGCCGACGCGTTGACTTCCGCGAATAAGGCCGTCGGGAGCTCTCCGGCAAACTCTCCGGTGGCGATGCTGGCGAAGCAGGAAGTCGATCGATTGTCGAAATTGCAGGGTAGTGGAACCACCGAACCTGCCCCAACCCAGCCTCAGGGAACTTCATCTCCTAAATAGAAGAGGCTTTTGCCTGTCTGCGCCGATGAAACCCGAAGACTTCTCCCATCTCGAATCGGCGCTCGACTACAAGTTCGGCAATCCGGATCTGCTCCGGCAGGCGCTCACTCACAGCTCGCTCGCGCATGAAATGGAGATGAAAGCCGTGGTTGAAGGCGGTGATCCGCCGGAAACGGAGCGTCCACCATCCGCCGACAACGAACAGTTTGAGTTTTTGGGCGATGCAGTTCTGGGATTAGTCACCAGCGAGCTGCTATTTCAGCGCTTTCCAGACTTCCGCGAGGGCCGTCTATCGAAGATGCGGGCTCATCTCGTGAGCGCCAGACATTTGGTGAAGGTCGCGCGCGCTTTGCATCTCGGGCGCTACCTGCTGCTGGGACGAGGCGAGGAGCACAGCGGTGGACGATCCAAACCAGCCCTGCTGGCCGACGCCTTAGAGGCTCTGATTGCCGCCGTCTACCTCGATGGCGGCATGGAACCGGCAAAAAAGGTGATTATCAACACGATTTTAGAGCCGGAATTGAAGCGCTTGGAGTCTAGTCCTAATGTGGACGACCACTTCACCGACTTTAAGTCGGCATTGCAGGAGTGGGTCCAGGCCAAGGGATTGGCGCAGCCGGTCTATTCGGTGCTGAACGAGAGCGGCCCAGAGCATCGGAAACTGTTCACGATGCAGGTGCGTATCCAGGAGCAGGGAGCCGAAGAGGCGATCTACGTGGCGTCGGGAGAGGACTCAACCAAGAAGAAGGCCGAGCAGCAGGCCGCTCGGGTGGCGTTGGACTATTTGCGCTCGCAGCAACCAGTTCCGGCAGAATCTGCATGAATGAGCACACCGATTTTCCGGTCGAGCCGGTGACTGATGCCGCCGTTAGCGAGCCAGCCGAGCATGAGGTGAACTATGCTCCGGCGGCGGCATCGAACGGCTCAGAATTCGTTACAACTGAGGCGAATTGCTCGCCGACTCCCGCCGCTGCCGCTGCAGGTGCGCCCAAAGCACGAGGCAGAAAAGAAGTGGGCGAGTGGATGGGCGGCATCCAGTGGCTCTGCTCGACGGTCGTTCTGGCGGTTTTTGTGATCACATTCCTCGCCCAGGCTTTCCAGATTCCCTCGGACTCGATGGAAAATACGCTGCTTGTCGGGGATTACCTGCTCGTCGATAAGGTTCATTACAGCGAGAGCGGGATGTGGAATTGGCTGATGCCGTACTCGCCCATTCATCGCGGCGACATCATCGTTTTCCGCTATCCAGTGCATCCGCAGCAGCATTTTGTGAAGCGCGTCGTCGGAGTTCCCGGAGATCGCGTGCATCTCTTTCGTGGAAAGGTCTTCGTCAATGACAAAGCTTTGGACGATTCGGCTTTCGCCATCCACAGAGGCCTGCAGTTTGATTCGTATCGCGACAATTTTCCCTCTGGCAATTACATCAGTCCCGAGGTGAATTCGAGCTGGTGGGTAGAGATGCACAACGTGCTGCACAATGGCGAGATCGTTGTACCGCCGGGCAATTTCTTCGTGCTCGGCGACAATCGCGACGACAGCCTCGACAGCCGTTATTGGGGATTCGTGCCGCGCGAGAATATCACTGGGCGGCCGTTCCTTATCTACTGGTCGGTCCAGCGCGAGGAGACCGCTGCCTCGGATGGTAGACTAGAACGTCTGCTGTACACGCTCGTCCACCTGCCAGAGGACGCTCGTTGGGACCGGACATTTCACCTGGTCCGCTGATTTCTGCCTGGTCTGGAATATCCAACCGTGAAAACTGACGTACTTGTATCGAAAGAAAAGAAGACGGCAGTTGAGTCTGCCCGTCAGGAAAAGAAAAAAGAAACTCCGATGGAGTTCCTCTCTTCCATGGCGGTGGTGCTCGTCACTGGGCTCTTCATCATTACATTCAACATCCAGGCTTTCGAGATTCCCTCCAGCTCAATGGAGAACACTCTGCTGATCGGCGACCACGTTTTCGTCGATCGCATCACCATCGCCCCACCCACGCATTGGGCAGCTTTCGAGCACTATCGGCCGATTCAGCACGGGGACATTATCGTCTTTCTCTCGCCCGAGACTCCCGGCCTCTATGTGGTGAAGCGCGTGATTGGGATTCCAGGAGACAAGATCCATCTTCGCGATGGTGTGGTGTATCGCAATGGAGTGGCACTGAAAGAGCCATACGTAATTCATACTCAAGGCAATTACGATCCATATCGCGATAATTTCCCGGCGGTTCCGGCTTCCGAATCGGGCATTCGTGTCGCTTCCGGATGGCCGGTGATGGCCGGTGTGATGCGCGACGGAGATGACATCGTCGTGCCTCCCGACAGCTATTTCGGTATGGGCGACAACCGCGACGTCAGCTACGACAGTCGCTACTGGGGCTTTGTCCCGCGCGAGAACATCATCGGACGCCCCCTGTTCGTATATTGGTCGTTTGAAACTCCAGCCGATCAATGGCAAAAGACCGATATGGGAGATCGGATCGCGTTCCTGGGACACGTGGCTCTCCACTTCTTCGATCAGACCCGCTGGAAGCGCATGTTCCACCTGGTGCACTAAATGTCGCTGCGGAGCAAGCGAACCCGCATTTATCTCGCGATTGCGATTGTGATTGCGCTGGGATTTCTTGTCCCTCCAAGCATCAATCTCAATCGCTTTCGCGCGAAGCTGTCCGAATCGCTCTCGCGATCACTCGGGCGGCAGGTCAGCGTGCAGGATGTTCGGCTTCGTCTGCTCCCGCTTCCTGGATTTACGTTTCGCCAGCTGAGAATCAGCGACGACGAATTCAGCGCCGAGCCTATTTTGCAGACTGGGGACGAGAATGGCGTAGCGACACTGCGCATCTCCTCGCTCTGGCGCGGAAGACTGGAGATCGCCAGCGTGTCGCTCACGCAGGCAAGCCTGAATCTGGTCCGCGATGCGAGTGGCCACTGGAACATGGAGCGTCTGGTAAACCGAGCCGCTCAAGTGCCGACAGCTCCCACAGCCAGGAAAAAGCCCGAGTGGAGACCGCGATTCCCCTACATTGAAATCACCGAAAGCCGAATCAACTTTAAATTCGGTCCGGAGAAAAAACCGTTTGCGCTTTCTGACGCGCAGTTTGCCTTGTGGCTTGCTGCTGAAAACCGGTGGAACGTACGGCTGAAAGCTATCCCGCTGCGAACGGATGAGAGCGTCACCGACACGGGCACAATCAAGATTTCCGGCTCGTTTGATCGAGCCTCAGAATTTGCCAAGACGCCATTCCATTTTCAGTTCACATGGGAGCAGCCCGAAGTGAACGCAATCGCGCAGATTGTTCATGGACACGATCCGGGCTGGCGCGGTGCGGTCGATCTGAATGCCGAGCTCAAGGGCACGCCGGCTGACTTCGCGACTCGTCTCAATGCCGATATTGAGGAATTTCGCCGCTATGACATCGCGCGCTCGACTCCTTTCAATCTGCATATCAACTGTGAGCAGCGCTTCCGGGCGAACATTGTGGAGACTAGCGCAAAAGATCAACTCGATTTCGATTGCAAGGCTCCGCTAGGCTCCGGAGTGCTCAATGCCCAAGGCGAGCTTCATCCGCTCGGCACGGCTTCGGAATATTCTGCGCGGCTCGTGGCCAGCGAAGTTCCTCTCGCGTCTCTGGTGCGAATGGCGCTGCACGCCAAGAGCACGCTGCCAAGCGATTTGAATGCCGACGGCACTCTCGACGGGAGCTGGACGATCGAAGGCTCTGCAGGTTCTCCCACAATATGGAACGGCACATTCACGGCGACCAATGCTGTAGTGCGTTCTCATGTTCTTGAGCACGCTCTCCTGTTCCCACGAAAAGTTGTAGTCAATTTCGAGCCTGCGCAGAACACAAACCTGACAGTGCGCCACGCCGAGGTGACAATTCCATACTCGCGCGCGGTGCTGGAACCGGTCGCACTCGATTTGGGTGGTGACGCAACTCTATCAGCCGCCATCGATCCCAGTGAGTACAGCATCGAGTTGCACGGAAACGTGAATTGGCAGCGCTTGACTCAGATTGCGCGGTGTGTCGGTTTGCATCCACCGTCGGCGGATCTCAGAGGTTCTGGAGAAATTGACGCGCGCTACTCGGGAGAGTGGCGGCATTTCGCTGCTCCAACCGTCAGCGCGCAAGCGCAGATTCACACCGCAACTGTAGCGCTGCGCGGATTTTCCGAGCCGCTGCACGTAAGAGGAGGCACCTTCACCTTCGACGGCGACAGCTTCGCTGCCCAGGGGCTTCAGGCCAGCTTTCCTCACGCAAAACTGGAGCTTGTCGCTTCGATCTCGGGCTCGCATAAATGTGAACGTTATCTGGCGTGCAACTTGGATTTCACCTTGCAGGCCGATCAGTTGCGTGAAGCGGCTGTGAGAGAGGTACTGTCGGTTCCCAGTTCGGGAATGAATCTGCCGTTTTTCAGTTCCGGTAGGCAGTTCGAAGCCAAATGGCTGCTCGATATGCCTTCCTCAGGCACAATTTCTGTACAGCACCTGAGCCTTGCAAAGATCCATGCAGGTAACGCAAGCGCACAACTGGAAGTCGCGAGCGGCACGGTGCTGGTGAAGCGATGGACCGCGGATGTGTTCGGCGGAAAATCGTCGGGTGAATGGGCGTTTGATTTCTCCGGTAAAGCCCCCGCAATTAAGGCGCAGGGATCGTTGCGGCACGTCCATGCCGATCAACTCGAACATGCGCCTTCTGAAGATCACGCCTCCGGGTATGTGGATGTGAATTACCGCCTCTCCATGTCCGGCAGTAACGCCGATGCACTGACTTCGTCGCTTGCCGGCTCTGGTAATTTTTTGTGGCACAACGGAAGTATTCCAGCCTCCGCGGCAGATCAAGAGGCTCCTTCTGTGCTCAGCTTCGGCTTGTGGTCGGGACAGTTCGCGCTGGGAAAACAACGAGTGACCTTCGAAAGTACCAAAATGCTATCGCCATCAGGTGTGCGTGAAGTTAACGGCGAAATTGCGCTAAACCGCGCGTTGAACCTGAGGCTCGTCAAGAGCCAAGGCGCAGGAGTGCTTGCGAGCGAAAGCAGCCCGAAGCCGGGTGCTGCGCGGGAACAAGCAAAGCTCGATCAGTCTCGATGAGGTAGTTTTTTGTTTCGTGTCCATTCGAGATCGGCGCAATCACTATTCGGTGCCGCTACGTTTGCTGGCATTTTGGTTATTTTCGCGGTTCCAGCTTCGTCGCAGAAGACTTCATCCGGAGCGAAGCATTTCTCACCCTCGGCAGAAAGCTTTCAGAAGAAGCTCGACTATCTTGAGCGCAATGCAAAAGCCAGCCCGGTGCAGCGTCGCTCAACACAGCTCAACGCCGACGAAGCGAATGCCTGGTTTCGCGAGGGTGGATACAAGCTGCCGCAGGGCGTGCAGAAAGTTGTCTTTCACAGCCAGCCAGACACGATCGTTGCGAATGCCACGGTAGATTTCGATGAAGTAAAGCAAGGCAAGCACAACCTCAATCCACTGCTATCCGTCTTCAGCGGAGTTCATGATGTCGAAGTCACCGCGACGGCTTCGGCCCAAAATGGGCAAGGCCACGTCACGATTCAGACTGTTTCGATCGACGGAGTCGGCGTGCCGCATCTCGCGCTGGAGATGTTTGTGAAGAGGTACATCACTCCGAAATATCCCGGTGTTGGTCTCGACAACACATTTGCGATGCCGGACCGGATCGATTCTGCAACAGTCGGCCATGATTATGCGCTGCTGACACAGCATTAGTTCCGCGACTCTGCGCAGGTGCAGCACTGGACCAACGTGGAGCCGGCCGCCCTCGGCCGGGTTTTGGTAGCAAGGCCAAGTTGGGTTTTTCGTCCTGATAAGTGCTCCCAGCAGGTTATCTTCGAAGCTGAAGCAACAACCCCCGGCCGAGGGTGGCCGGCTCCACGTTGGTTCACTCAGCTCTTAGCGTGATCGCCGGATCCACCTGGGCTGCCCTCCACGCTGGAATGCAGCAAGCTATGGCTGAAATCGTTAACAGCACCGCGATTACGGCGCCGTAAGTGATCGGATCGAGATGAGAGATTCCCCACAGCAGGGTGACCAGCGCATAGCTCGCAGCGACGGCTCCGAGAAAACCGGTCGCGACGCCTGCGATGGTAAGCATCATTCCCTGTCGGACGATCAGGTTGAGAATATCGCCGCGCGTCGCACCAAGCGCAGCGCGCACGCCGATCTCTCGCGTGCGTTCGTTGACGGTTCCCGACAGAACTCCGTAAATTCCAGTCGCAGCGAGAAGCAACGCTACCAATGCAAATACTTCAAAAAGGATGAGAGCAAAGCGACGTTGCGCTTCGGTAGCCGAAACCAGACTCTCCATCGTGGCGATGCGAGGAAGCGGCACATCTTTGTCGATGGACCAGATTGCGTTTCGGACCGCAGGCACCAGCGCCGTTGGGTCGCCTTTTGCGCGCACGACGAGGCTTTGTACGTTGTCCACCCACGCCCAATGCGTCGTATAGAACGCATCTGCTTCTCCCACTGCCAGCGACAACTGCTTCACGTCGCCCACGACTCCGACGATTTCCGCCCATGGCGCGTCTGCGCGTCCCATATCGGGACCCATGCGCACGCGTTGCCCGATCGGATCCAGACCGTGGAATCGGCGTTTGGCCAGCGACTCGCTTATCAGCACGGGAACGGGAGCAGTCGTGCGATCTCGCTCATTCAGAAAACGGCCGCGACGAAGTGGAATTCGCATAGTCTGGAAATAATCGGGGCTCATTGCGTACCGGAAGGCAGCATCATCCTGGCGAGGGAAAGCTTCATACTCGATTCCGTACACTTCGTAATCACCGCTCAAGGGTAACTGGTTGACGAATGCCGCCGATTCCACTCCGGGAATGTGGCGCACGGCTTCTCGCGCCTCGTCGAACAGGCGAGCACGATCGTTGTCCTTGACATAGCGACTGCCCGATTCCTGTACTTCCATCGTCAGCAAGTGCGACGCGTCAAATCCCGGATCCACTGAGAACAAGCGCTGCAGACTTCGCAAAAGCAATCCCGCGCTGCAGAGGAGAACAAGCGCCAACGCGACTTCCGAGACGACCAGCGAACGGCGCACGAGTTGATGGCCGGCTGCCGTTTGACGTGCACTCTGCTTCAGGCTTGCTTGTGGATCGCTGCGCGCCGATTGAATTGCCGGAAACAGTCCAACGATTACTCCTATGCAGGTGGTGACAATGAACGCAAAGATCAGTACGGCAGTATCGACGCGAATGGCATCAACCCTCGGCAATCCCGGTGGACTCAAAGCCACTAAAGCTCGAACTCCCATTTCGGCAATAGCGATTCCCAATAATCCACCGAATACCGCCAGCAAAAGGCTCTCCGTGATCAACTGACGGATGAGTCGCTTTTGCGCAGCGCCCAGCGCCGCCCGCATCGCAAACTCTCCACGGCGCTGAGCAGCGCGAGCGAGAAGAAGATTAGTCACATTTACACAGGCAATCAGCAGCACGAGTACTACCGCCCCGAGAATCGCGAGCAATGCCGGTTTCACGCCGGCAGTTAGGTTGTCGTGCAGAGAAGTCAGAATCACGCCAGCAGGGATTCCCCCTGCTGTGTCAAAGCCTTTGGCATGTGCATTGCCGAATGGAGGCAGTAACGCATCGAGTTCACTCGTAGCTTGTTGCTCGCCGACTCCGGGCTTCAGCCGAGCAATCATAGTCAGGTGATGTCCCCATTCCGGACCGCCCAGGGGAAGTGAAGCGTTGTACTGCAACGGCGCCCAGACTTCCGCATTGGGAGAGAGGACATTCTCGAATCCTGGAGGCATTACGCCAATGACCGTGTAGCTGCTGGTGGCGTCAAACCCCCGGCTTGTCTCCAGTGTGATCGCGCGTCCGATAATGTGTGGATCCGCCGAAAAACGGCGACGCCACAGACGATCGCTGATGGTCAGGACATTCGGCCCATGGAACTGATCATCCTGCGGCTGAAAATCGCGGCCCAATGCCGGAACGACACCCAGCGAGCGAAAGTAGCCGACGCTGACGCGCTGTCCCCAGAAGAACTCTGGTTCACCAACTCCTACCATTGCGGGTCGCCAGACCTTCGTCACCGCCATGGCTTCGAACGATTGGCTTCGCTCCGCTATTCCCCGAAAGGTGGCAAAGCTCGGCAAACGCGATCCGCCGTCCTTCGTTTCGAAGACGGACATGATGCGGTCGGGGTGGGGATATGGCAGTGATTTGAAGAGAATCGGATTTACTGCGCTGAAAATCGCCGTAGTAGCGCCGATCCCGAGGCCAAGAATGAGGATGGCCGTGGCAGCAAAGCCCGGATTCTTCCGCAGTTGACGAATTCCGTATCGAATGTCCTGAACGGTAGTTTCGAAACGGAATTCTACGCGCTCGATACTGTTTTCTCTGACGCGCAGTTCGTTGCCGAATTGGCGGGCAGCTCTTGCCTGTGCAGCCTGCGCCGACATGCCATTCGTGCGAAGCTGCGCCTCGAGCTGTTCGCGGTGAAAATCTACCTCCTCGGCAAGATCGTGCTGGAATTGTTCGCGATGAAAAAAGCTCCAGATCTTTCTACCGAGCCGAAGAACCGCGTCCATAGAACTCCTCTCCCTCTGATCACACCGACCGCGTCATTCTGTTCGCAATGCTTCTGTCGGATTTACCGATGCTGCGCGGTGGGCCGGAAGAAAGCTGGCCAGCATGGCAGCTACCCCAAGTACCAGCGCGACAGACAAAAGCGTGGTCAAGTCCCACGAGCTGACTCCGAACAGTAGCTTGCGCATTAGAGAGGCTGCAAAGGCGGAAAAGGCCAATCCGGCAGCGATTCCCCAAAATGTAAGCCCACCTGCTTCCTGTAAAACCATGCGGTATACAGCCACGCGTTCCGCACCCAAGGCCATGCGGATGCCGATCTCGCGCGTTCTGCGGCTCACCGAATAGGCGATTACGCCATAGAGCCCTACGACACCCAATAGCAGTGCCAAGCCGGCAAAGCCCGCAATCACCCAGGTCGACGAACGATGCAGATATGCAGACTCCGACGAATTGATCCGGTCCATCATTGAGATCTGATCGAGAATGCCGAGACCGGGATCGACGCGACGAATGGCCGCGCTCATCTCGGGCAGCAGACTGTGTTCATCTCCAGCGGTGCGGGCAAGGACGGTGAAGTAATCGTCAGGGGCTTGATTGAAAGGAACATAAACCGCCGGCCATATTTCCGCATCGAGCGGTCCATCACGGACGTCGTCAACAACGCCAATCACTTCCTGTAAGGATTTCGGTGAAAGCGAAGTGTCCCCAATCTTTTTCCCGATTGGGTCCTCTCCGGGGAAGTATTTCTCTGCTAACGCGTGGTTGATAATGACGACATTTGGTTTGGACTCATCTTCAGAATCGTCGAAGTAGCGCCCGGCGAGCAATTTCGCCCTAAGCGTGGTGAAGAAGTCGCCGCTTACGTGTCGCAAATTCACTTCGTTGTGCTCGCCGTTATAGGGGTGTCCTAGAATCCGAATCCACGTAGTGTTTCCATTGAAGCTCACCGGAGGTCGTGTCGCCAGCGCAGCAGACTCCACGCCGGGAAGAGCGGACACGCGGCGAAGAATCTCGCGGCCGAGCGCAATCGACTGCTCGTCTTTTGAGTACTTCACATCATCACCAGCCACGGTTACGGTCGCGAGATGATCGGGCTCGAATCCCAGATCAACGTGCAGCAAGCGATATAGGCTCTTGCCCAGAAGGCCTGCGCCGGTCAGTAACACCATCGCGAGTGCCAACTCGACAACAACCAAATTCGATCCCAGACGCCGCCACGCCAGTCCGGCGGACGCGCGGCCTGCTTCGTTAAGCCCGTTCCTGATTTCCGACAGAGGGAGGCGCACAAGTGGAGTGACGGAGAACAACAGCACGCACAACGCGGCCACCGCCGCCACAAAGACGATCGCGTGCGAGTGCAACCCAAGCGCTTTCAGTTGCGGCATGTTCATCGCAACTTGTGGTGGAATCAACTTCACCAGCCCTTGCGTGGCGGCATAGGCGAACAATAGTCCTGTGAGACTTCCCATGCAGACCAACACGGAAGCTTCGACGATAAACTGCCTCATCAGCCGAGAACGCGATGCTCCGAGCGCGCCGCGCACAGCAATTTCGCGCTGGCGGCTCTCGGAGCGGACGAGCAGTAAGCTGGCGATATTAACGCAAGCAATGAGCAGAAGCAGCCCCGCGGCTGACAGCAACGCCAGCAGGATAGGACGCACCTTTCCCACCACAACTTCCGAGAAGGGAAGAACTGTCGCACCTTGGCCGCGATTGGAATCTGGATACTGCTTCTCCAACTGAGCGGCAATCACCTTCATTTCTGCAAGCGCCGTTTGGAAGGAAACGCCGTCTTTCAGCCGTCCGATGCCGTTCATGTTATGGCAGCTACGACGCGTGCTGCACGAATCCGCAGCGTGCAGCGTGGTCCAGAATGCAGTGCCACCGCGAGGTGGAAACTGGAAATCGCGAGGCAGAACTCCAACAATCACATAATCGACACCGCTGAGAGAAACCGTTTGACCGACCACGTCTTTTTTGCCGCCAAAACGGCTTTGCCAGGTTCCATAGCTCAGAATCACGGTGTGAGGCGCTGCGGGGAGGTCTTCTCCG
The DNA here is from genome assembly GCA_035764005.1 of Terriglobales bacterium. Lineage (NCBI taxonomy): Bacteria > Pseudomonadati > Acidobacteriota > Terriglobia > Terriglobales > Terriglobales bacterium. Next base: position 66,427 of record DASTZZ010000019.1, on the reverse strand, counting down.
GCATAGAAATCGCGTCCCAAAATGGGAGTGACGCCGATGGTGCGGAAGAAACCATCGCTCACTCTGGTGCCAAGGACGGGCTCCGCTCCGGTGTCAGTTCGCAGTAAGTAGCCGGTTCCGTCATAGACGTCCAAAGAGCTGAAGACGCTGTTCAGACGCTTCCAATCCAGATAATCGAGATAGGAAAGATCCGCGCGAGGAATCATGGCGATGCTTTCGGTCACATCGGCCAGACGGTTTGGATCGTGATACGGCAGGGGGCGAATGAGGACGGCATCGACAAACGCGAAGATTGAGACTGTCGCCCCGATGCCGAGAGACAACACCAGAATGGCCGTGATTGCGAACGCCGGGTTTTTCCGTAACTGCCGTAGCGAATACTTGAGATCCTGCAGCGCAGTCTCAAATTGAAACTCAATTACTTCATGACTGCGTTCTCTGAGACGCACTGAATTCCCGAATTGAAGAGTCGCGGCGTAACGCGCTGAGTCGGGACCTACTCCCGCCGATCGAAGCTGCTCTTCCTGTTGTTCGCAATGGAAAGCCATTTCTTCGGTTAGTTCGCGCTCAAACCGCTCGCGCGAGATGAAGAACCGGAGCTTGCGGAAAAGACGAAAAAGGGCGGTCACAACGGCTCCTATGCGTTCTGCAACACGCGAGTGATCGCGGCGATCATCTGCTGAAATTCAGAGAGCTCAACTCCCAACTGCTTCCGCCCAGAGCTTGTGAGCGTGTAATAGCGAGCGCGACGGTTCGTTTCCGTCATCTTCCATTCGGCTTTCACCCAGCCTTGCAGCAGCAGTCGCTGCAGCGCGGGGTAAAGAGAGCCCTCCTCAACCGTGAGCACCTCATCGGAAAGCTGTTTAATCGCCTGCGCAATGCCATAGCCGTGCAGCGGTGCACGGGTGAGAGTTTTGAGAATGAGCATGTCGAGCGTGCCGGGGAGAAGATCGGGCTTATTCGCCATGGACGATGTATAGGCTGTCTATGTATAGGCTGTCAAGGGGCCACCCCCGGGAGAGGCGAACACGAAGGTCACGAAGGCGATATAAGAGGTCACAAAGAGTGATTTGTCCGTGACCTCCTGTTTTGTCTTCGCGACCTTCGTGTTCGCTCTTCTTGGGCTTATTGTCGCGAACCGAAGTCATTGCGAACGACCTCGCCGCCTTTGATCACCATCTTCACGCGTCCCATAGCACTGATGTCGGCAATCGGGTCGCCATCGATCCCGATGATGTCGGCGTAGAAGCCTTTCTCGATTGAGCCCACTCGATCGGACCAGCCCATTATGTCCGCTCCATTAACAGTCGCGGCACGAATTGCATCGATCGGTTTCATTCCCCATTCGACCATTTTGGGAAACTGCTTCCAGTTGTCTCCGTGGGGATAGACCCCTGCGTCCGTTGCAAATCCCATCAGCGCTCCCGCCTGAAAGGCCTTTCGAAAGTTCTCGCGTTGCGTTCGTCCGACCTGGCGTTCCTTCGCGATTGATTCCGGCAGCATGCCGTGCTTTGCGCCTTCGGAAAGGATGTAGTCGTCGTTGTAGATGTCGAAGTCGAGGTAAGTGTGGTGCTGCTTGGCAAGAGCGATGCCTTCATCGTCAATGAGGCTGCAGTGTTCGATGCTGTCGATGCCGGCGAGAATGGAATCTTTGATCGACTGTGTTCCGTGCGCGTGAGCCGCTACTTTTCTTCCGAGCTTGTGAGCTTCTTCAGTGATGGCTCGCAGTTCTTCGAGCGTAAACTGCGGCGCACCCGGCAGATCGCCTTTGGAGAGAACCCCGCCGGAGGCAAGTACCTTGATTACGTCAGCTCCATACTTCACGTTTTCGCGAACTTTTTCCCGGGCTGCCCACGGACCGTTGGCCACGCCGTCTCCGTAATGATGAAACTCCCAGGGCAGCAGATTGTCATCGCCGTGTCCGCCGGTGATGGTCAGCGCCGGGCCAGACACTTGCATTCGCGGTCCGGGCACGTCGCCTGCGTTAATGCCGTCACGCAACGCGACATCGGTGAATCCATCCGCTCCTACGTTGCGCACGCTCGTGAATCCAGACATCAGGGTTCTGCGCGCATTCTTTGCGCCGAAGATTGCCTGGCGCGGAATGGAAATGCCCAGCTCGGAATAGCCAAAGCCTCCCTCCTCAGGATCGGAGGTGAGGTGCACGTGGACATCGATGAGCCCGGGCAGGCAGGCACCATGAACGTCAAGGACGCGCGCTCTGCCGGCAACGTCCGTTCGCCCTGCTGTCCCGACATCCGCAATGCGGTCGTTCTCGATCGTGACCACGGCGTTGTCGATGTATTTCCCTTGGCGTACGTCCAGCAGCTTGCTGCAACGCACAATGGTTTGAGAATAGAGGGCAGGAACAAGCCATAACAGGACAGACGAGCGCAGCACAAAGCCGATCCGCTTCATGGAATCGCCTCAAGAGATGAATGGAAAGCGCAAATAAATGTATCAGCTTCGAACTTCTCTTTCGCCACTCGTTAAGGAGCTCCGGCGGGTGGCGCCGATTCCTCCAATAATTGCTTCAGGTACTGCTGCCAGAAGATCGCCCAGGTATGAGTCCCATGTCCGTGAGTCTGAGCCGAGGCGGGAATAAGGACAAAGTGCCCGCGCTTGACGCGCTTGATCTCGCGCTGTGCGATTCCTAATTCGGGAGGATTGATGAAATCGTCGGCGGAGTTAATGTACATCACTGGGACCGTGATCTTCTCAAGATTGGGCGATGGATCGTAGTTGCGCGAAGAGTTCACCGCGTAGAGGAGGTCGTTTGCATCGAGCGTGTGTGTGACGCGCTTGCGATAGTTTTCCAAGTACTGGTCCGCGGCATCGCGCGTGGGGTACTGGATCTGCATTGGCAGCGGTGCGCTGCCGGCGATCAGCAGGAAGTCGGTTGCGATCTCCAGAGCCGCGCGAGGTTCGGTCGTGTAGTCGCCATTCTTCCAATCCGGATCGTTGCGGATGCCGTCGATCACCATCTTGCGCCAGATGCGATTGCGGCCGGCGATCTGCACTGGTTGGCACGCAAGCGGCATGAGTGCATCCATAAAGTCCGGATATGTCTCTCCCCACACCCACGAATGCATGCAGCCCATCGATGTTCCCATTACGAGACGCAGATGGTTCACGCCAAGGCCTTTTTCCAGCATCTCGTGCTGTGCGGCAATCATGTCGTCGTAATCGTATTGGGGAAAATGCGCGTGCATACCGTCGCTCGGCTTGCTCGATTTTCCGTGGCCGACGTTGTCGGGAAGGACGATGAAGTAGCGATTCACGTCGAGCAGTTGTCCTGGCCCGAACAGCACGCCTGCGAATTGCGGCGCCAGGAACTGGTGTCCACTTCCTCCGGTACCATGCAGGATCAGCACCGCATTGTCGACGAGACCATTGGCGTTGCGGTGCGGTTTGCCGAAGGTCGTGTAATGCAGTCTCAGTTCTTGTAGAGTTTCGCCGGAACGAAAATGGAAGTCGTGGGCGATGTAATCGCCTTCCTGCGGAGCAGGGAGGTTGCTGGGCGGAGTTGACTGCTGACCGAAGCACAAGAGCGGCAGCAAAAGAAGTAAGGCGGTCCAGAAACAGGTTCTAAAAGGATCGGCCGGAGAGCAGAGGCTCGCAGTTGTTTCAATCCTCCTTGTTGAAGAAGCGTTCGATCTGTCGCCAGCGCCGCCGCACGATGTATTCAGTTCCAATGTGTCCTCCTCGCGCGAAGGATTTTAGGGCCACGCTGGTATTGTCGGCAAAACGTTTCACTGAAATGTATGGGACGTATGGATCATCTTTGGCATGGAAGATCAGTATTTTTGTGGACGTAATCTCTTCAATGTGATGGGCGGGATTGTAAAAGGTTCCCGATCGCAATTTGTTCCAATTTCGTTGGGTGAGTCTGTAAGCGGTGCCGAATGCTTCTTGAATGTACGCAACGTAACTGGGATTGGAAGTCTCCGCGCGTTCCGAATGGGAAAGAATCGACCAATCCACGACCGGACAATTCGCGACGACTTTTTTCACTCTCGGATCAAGCGAGCATAGAATCGCAGCCGCTCCGCCAAAGCTGCCGCCGATCACGAATATCTCGCCTGCATTCACGCGAAATCGCTTGCCGAACGTGACTTCGCAGATTGGTTTCTTGAGAGCGTCGATAACATCCAGAATGTCTTCATGGGGAGAGAGCGCCAGAAACTGTCCTCCGCTCTCCCAAGCTCCGCGATAGCGCGGATAGAACACCCAAAAGCCCTTGTCAGCGAGAAAGTTCGCCAGGCCCTGCTTGCGTGGAATCGACGGCATGCCGTCGCACAAGACGATGACCTTTTCTTTTCGCGATCGACGCGCAGGCGGAAGAAACTCCACGACGATGTCTTTGCCGATTCTCGTTCTAAACATGGGCGTGCTTGCGCGCGTTCATCCACTCGAGAAACATACGAAAAGCCGCTCCGCGATGACTCACCATTAGCTTTTCCTCTCGCGAGAGCTCCGCGAACGACTTGCTGAGCTGCGGAAAGAAAAACAGCGGATCATAGCCAAAGCCGTTCCTGCCTCGAGCCTCACGCAGCAGCATACCGTTGGCGCGTGCTGTGAAGGTACGAAGAGTAGTTCCATTCTGGGCCGCTGCGATGGCGCACACGAACGCGCATTGACGCTGCGGATCGGAAATTCGTTCGGCGTTTCTCAGCAGTAAAGCATTGTTGGCAGCATCGGGATCGTGGGTGGAGATTCCTGCATCTTCGGCGTATCGGGCAGAGCGCACGCCCGGTTCGCCTCCGAGTGCGTCAACTACTAACCCGGAATCGTCCGCGATCAGAATTTCACCGGGCGCATGCCGGCTGTAGTACTCGGCTTTGAGACGGGCATTCTCCTCGAACGTAGTTCCAGTCTCTTCGGGAGGTTGGATTTGCTTGATGCCGGGCAGCGGCGCAACGTCTATTTCGAATACCCGGGCGGCGGCAGCGAAGTCAGCCAGCTTGCCGGGATTGGAACTGGCGACGAGCACGCGAGTCATCGCTGCTCATCATAAATGCGGTTCAGGCTGCGCGTTTCTTCCTGTGGTCGCCAGCATCTTTCATGCATTGTTCCAGCAGCTTCATAGCCCGTTTTGGGCCATGTACGCCAAGCGGATTGAACTGCTTTCCGCGAACCTGGTTGTAGCTGACGAAAAAGTGCTGAATTTCTTCGATCAAATGCGGATTCACGTCGCGCAACGACCGCAAGTCTGAATAGTCATTAGAATGTGCGGCGACCGCAATCAGCCGATCGTTACGTGTGGTCTTGCCATCTTCCGTCTGCTCGGCCTCGATCACGCCGACGAGCCGCGCGTCGATCAGACAGCCAGGAAATGCGGGCTCATCCATCAGCAGCAGAACGTCGATTGGATCGCCATCGGGAGCTTTCGTCGATGGAATGAAGCCAAAGTCGTACGGAAAGCTGCTGCCGACGGGCAGAACGCCACTGAGTGTGAAGACGTTCTTCTCTTCGTCGTACTTGAACTTATTGCGATGACCTTTTGGCGTCTCGATCACAACCGTGACTTCGCCATTCGAATTGCGGGCGGGCAGACTGGAAATAGTCGAGTTCTTCACATCAGCATAGAAGATTGTCTCTGCCCGCGGGTTGGATTGAACCCGAGCTGGGGCTCACTTCTGCCGCGCTTCGGCCTCAGCGAGCCATCCACGCCGCAGCTTCTCAGCAGGAATGCTGGAGAGGTATGGCTTGATGTCGAGAATCGGCGTTCCGTCGAGCATGTCGACCCCGCGCACGTGCAGCTCAAGACCATCTCGCCGCCGCAGCTCGACCACAGTCAGCGCAATCGGATTCGGACGCCGCGGTGATCGCGTGGCAAATACTCCGTGCGGACGATTGTCGGAAGGCGGACTGCCGAGCAGCTCAAACCCGCTACTCCGGTCAAACTCCCACAGAACGTACAAGTGAGAGAAACCTTCGACATCGGTCAGTCCCGTACCGAATTCCGGCAGAATACTGAGTACGCCGTCTACCTCGTGCTTCGCGCCCAGGCCTTTGGGAACTTCGTTGGTCGCCGTGTACTGGCTGCGCACGAATCCAATCGGACGCGAGGTGAACATCGACTACTCCGTTTGAGCTTGAAAGCCTGCTTTCGCTGCTCACAGCGTAAGATCTGGTTAGGTTTACCTACAAATCTCTTGCAGACGTTTATACGGCTTTTCCATTGCCGGTGGAAATTTGATCTGCTTCGCCTGCATCCACAACTCCAGCAGTGTTCCACCATACTTTGATCCCACGTCCGGATCACTCTCGTCCGCCGGGTCACTCTCTGCTTCTTCTAACGTGACGGGCTTGAATCCTTTCTTCTCCAGCATGTCGAGTGCATCCGGCAATATCGTGCTGCTGAAAGCGCCGAGGTGAAGCAGCAGAACGTGATTGATATCGTGCCCATACACCAATTGCGCCAGTTGACGATCAAGATCGAGGTATGAGGATTCAACTTGCAAGTAGCTCGAATGCAACCACGCCATCGATTGTGCGTCGTTCTTAGCGACACAGTGTGCGTAGGCGCTGTTCCAGAGATAGTCTTCCCAGTCGAGCGTCACCTGCGCCACTCGGTATCCATGCGCGTGAAGATAAGCGCGAACGGCGCGCCGCTTCTCGACAGTGTCTCCTTCCCGCAGGAATGGATAGCGGAGCCAACGCCAGTTCGCGCCAGGTCTTCCGAGCAGTTCCAGAACCGGTTCGTTCTCGGCAATTTCCTGCTCGAAGCTTTCAACGGGATTCGCGTTTAGATCCAGATGTCGATAGGTGTGATTTCCAAACGGCTCGGAGGCAGCCCACATCTTCAAAGCGTTTGAAGCATCCTCATTGCCTTCCAGCTTCTTGCCATTGATGAATCCATACGCCGGAGGAAGGCGCCGAGCCTTCAGAATTGCGATCGTATCGCGCGCAATTTGAACTCGGGTGACTCCCGGCGGCAGATCGCCGTTCAGAGGCAGGTCATCGAATGTGATCGCAACCTTCTGAGCGAAACAGGGGATAATGCAAAGAAAGAAGAAGATCACTGCAAATTTCATCTGCGCCTTTCGAATCTCGCCGATTGCGCCGAACAACTGGATCAATACAATTTCACAAATACAATTTGGATCGAGCAAGAAGCGCTCATAGGTCGATATCGCGCACTCCGCCTTTGGGGCGTTCGAGCTTCAGTTCAATGCCAACCAGCGGTGATTCCCGAAAAAACTCGACTAGATTCTTTCGTTGATGAGAACGGCCCACGAGCTGCTCATACTGCTCGTCCGAAATCATCACTACACCCTCTTTTCCCCGCAGCGTGATACGTTGCGGTCCAGCAGTTCGCGCCAAGTGAAATATCTCGCTAAATTGCGCTTTGGCAGTCTGAATCTGCCATGCTTTTTCGGGACTCTTTTGGAAGCTCGATTTAGAAAAAGGATCTCGAGTCCTTCGCTTTTTAGCAGTTTTCGTCATCGACCTCCGCACCTTTCTTACCGGGTAGTCAGACTAGAGCATTTTTGTTGTTAGTGTAGACATACGTGGACTGGTATGTCTCCACATTCCGAGTCCCGCGTTTTGTGGGGGACGAATGAAAATAGCCCACCATGCAGCGAAGCAGAATGGTGGGTAACGATGGTTACAAGTCCGAGTCCGGCTTCTAGCCGGACGAATGAGACTTTTGGGTTAATCTCATTCCCGCCTCGGAACCGAGATTCTCAATCGTCCGGCTGAAAGCCGGACTCGATCCCGTTCTGTCATTTCACCCGCCATTCCGCTTCGCTGCATGGCGGGCTACTTCCATGCGTCCCGCCGATTGGCGGGACTTCGTCTAACAACTTGAGCTATGAGGTTGAGTTTCACTGCAACGATGTCTGTGGACTGCCCGCGTCACCTCCGTTGCAACTTCGCCGTCCGCAAGAAGCTTGCATCGCTTGTTGAGTAGCATGATCTAACGCCCTATGACTAAGGTTCAACTTATCGAAGAAGAGATCAAGAAGCTCTCGCCGGAAGAGCTCGGGCAGCTCCGTGAGTGGTTCCTGGAACGAGACGCCGAACAATGGGACAAAGAGCTGGATGCGGATGCGGCGTCAGGAAAGTTGGAAAAACTCTTCGAGAAATCTCTGGCGGATCATCGGGCCGGCAAGAGTCGCGAGATTTGACGCACTTCGCGCCTTGAATTCTGGCTATCGTGCACTACTCTCATTGAATTGAACCTACACACTCAAGAACTGTCATCCTGAGGCCCTCCTTTGGTCGAAGGATCTCCCGTAATCTTTCGGACTTAATTGCCGTCAACAAGGCTCTTCGGCTTAGAACCGTCGATGGAGAGTTTGATTCGGCGGGCGCTGGCTTCATCTGCCTCTTTCATCGATTGCCGCGGGACCAGATGCTCCCGTTCCCAGGTCTCGCTCAAATCCTGCCACCGCGGATTCATGGATTCGATCAATGCGATCTTCTTCTTTCGAGTGATGCCCTTCAGTTGTTTCTCACGTCCGATAGCCGCCTGGATGTAGTCATAGCGTTCGTAATAGACGAGCCGGTGGCACCGATATTTTTTGGAGAAGCCTTCGAATGTGCCTGCTTTGTGCTCGCGCACGCGCGTTTGAAGTCGCTGGTTACGCCGATGTAGAGCACACCGGAGAGGCTCGCCATGATGTACACGGAATAGAGGTGCTCTCGCATTCGGCGGAGCATTGTACTCTGCATGCTGGAGGAGCCTTACCGGCGGCGATTAAGAATGAAACATCGCGGGAGATCCTTCGGCCAAAAGAGGGCCTTCAGGATGACAGGTGGGTGGAGCGCAATCTTGAGGATGACAGATTTACTGCGCGTGAAATGCCCTGACACCTATTTCAAGTGCAGCACGAAATCCTTGCGCTCGTCGTTATCTACATGGATGGTGAGTTCGGGTTTGGGTTGGCCTTTGGGAGTTTTTACGTCGGCGGTGATGATGTAATCCGCCTTGCCTGCAGGGACGCGCTGCGCGAATTCGCCTTGATGGTCTGACATCAATTCCCATTTTGGTCTTTTCTGGTCGGCACGGCGGATTTTGATATGGACGCCGTACTCAGGTCGTTGATCCGGTCCATAGACGGTGCCGAAGAGCAGGGCGTAGGGATCGCGGGCATGCTGCCTGGAGTCGGCGCGCACGCATACGGCTACGTTCGCGATTGCGAGAACGAGCGCGAGAGTTCGGACTATGGAACGGCGATCAGTAATCACCGTCTTCGTCTTCCTCGTCTTCATCTTCGTCTTCGTCGTCTTCTTCTTCGTCTTCGACCTTGTTCAGCTCGAGAGGATTGGTGGTGACGACCTCAAAGTCGCTGCCACACTCCGAGCACGAGACTACGTCGCCTTCTTCCATGTCATCTTCTTCGATGTCCAGGTCGGTTTCGCATTCAGGACAGAGAACCATTTCGCTTGCCTCCGGGAATCACTCCCAAATTATCCCGCCCTTCCGGAGGGCCGGGTGGTGATTATTGCTGTCGTAGTTTTAGAATCTATGGGTTTTCGCAGTCAAGTCAACGCGTCTGCCGCAAGGAGCCTGCACTCAAGGTGCTTATAACATCCCGTTCTCTCGCGCTCGTTCTCCCTCTGATGTTTTGCTCTTTCACCAGCGTTGCTCAGGAAAATCCGCAGCGCACGCCGCCTCCGAAGCCGGTGGCTGTTGTGGAGGTCAACCCACAACCTACGAAGCTCGATCCGCAGATAGTGGCGGCGCTGAAAGAGATTTCTCCTGAGCACATCCGCGCCATCGACGAGAAGCTGGTTTCTTTCAAGAACCGCAACACGCTGTCCTCGAACGATCAGGAGATGATCTCGCAGGGGCTCGGCGTGACGGCTGCGGCCAAGTGGATTCAGGAGCAGTTCGAGAGTTATTCGAAAGCATGTGGTGGATGTCTGGAGGTGAAGACCGATTCCTTCACTCAGCCCGTGGGTCCGCGCGTGCCTACGCCGACTCCGCTGACGAATGTTTACGCAATTCTGCGCGGCACCGATCAAGAGAACGCGAAACGGATTTACCTTGTCACCGGACATTATGATTCCCGCAACACCGACGTTTTGAACACGAAAGATCCTGCGCCTGGAGCTAATGACGATGCCAGCGGCACCTCGGTGAGCATTGAATGCGCGCGCGTGCTGAGCAAACACAAGTTCCCCGCGACCATTATTTTTCTGACCGTCGCCGGTGAAGAGCAGGGCCTTGACGGGTCGAAGCACTTCGCGCAGATGGCACATGAACAAGGATGGGACATTCAGGGAGCGCTGAACAACGATATCGTCGGCGGCAACACTACGCCTGGCGACACGCTCCAGCGCAAGGACACCGTGCGCATCTTCTCGGAAGGCGTTCCCGCGACGCTCAAGCCTGAGGAACTGAATCGCTTTCGCAACCTCGGACTGGAGAACGATTCGACTTCTCGCGAGTTGGCTCGCTATGTGCGGACTACGTCGAAAGAGTACCTGCCGAAATTTCAACCAACGCTCATCTTTCGTCGCGATCGCTTCCTGCGTGGCGGCGATCACACGTCGTTCAACGAAGAAGGATTCGCTGCCGTGCGCGTGACCGAGTACCGCGAGGACTTCCATCATCAGCATCAAAATCTACGCACCGAAGATGGAATCGAGTACGGCGATCTGGTGAAGTTCGTCGATTTCAACTATGTCGCGAATGTGGCGCGAACGAATGCAGCAACGCTGGCTTCACTGGCGTCGGCTCCGGCTCCGCCGGCGAATGTGCACATCGAGACGCGCGGGCTCACAAACGACACGACACTCACGTGGGAAGCCTCGCCGGGCGGCCTGGCTACTGGATATCAGGTGCTGTGGCGCGATGGCGATCAGCCGTATTGGCAACATGCGATGAGCGTGCCTGCAAGCAGCACGACAATCACACTGCCGATCTCGAAAGACAACGTCTTTTTCGCTTTGCGCGCGATTGACGCAAAAGGGCACATCAGTTTGGCGGTTGTGCCCACTCCGAGCGGTAGAATCGGAATACCGGGCAGAAGTCAGGCGCCGTCTTCGTCCGGAATGTGAGCTTATGCCTCGTAATACGTCTTTTGAAATGGGTCTGCCTCCCTTTCGCGGCGCCGTAAAGCAGATCATCCTTGCCAGCACCGCGATCTACATCGTGCTGCTGCTCCTTCTCTCGTTTGCGCCGAACATCGGCAATTTGGTCTTCGCGTTGGGAGTGCTGCAGCCGCAGCGCATTCACGAGGGTTGGCTCTGGCAGTTCGTGACCTATGCGTTCATGTATCAGGATCCGCTGGATTTCGTACTGTCGCTGGTGGGTATTTACTTCATCGGCGGCGCAGTCGAAGACCAGATTGGCTGGGGAAGGTTCTATGGTCTCTTCTTCGGCAGCCTCGTCTTTGCCGGAGTTGTTGGTTATGGGCTCTCATTGACCGGCGTGATCGCACAGGGGCCGGCAATGGGCTCAGGGGCTGCTGCAGACGCGATCCTGATGGTCTTCTACCTCTTCAATCGCAACGCGCCAATCATGCTGTTTCCGATTCCAATCCAGATTCCGGTGAAGTGGATTGTGGTTGGAATCGCCGCGCTTGAAACTGCGTATCTGCTGCTCTCGCACTTTGCTTTGCAGTTCTGCGTGATCCTGCTCGGTTTGCTCGGGGGTTACGTGTGGTTTGCGATATTTGCGCGCAGGCGGGTTTCGCCAGGAATTTCAGAGCGACTCTACGGAATGCGCAACGCGTACTATCGCTGGAAGCGTCGCCGTGCGGCGAAAAAGTTTCAGGTGTATATGCGCAAGCACGACCGCAACGTGTATTTCGACGAGTACGGCAATTACAAGCCGCCGGACGATAAGCGCGATGATGGACGCGGCGGGTGGGTGAACTAGAGCGATGGTAGGCACGTAGTTTTCGGTGTCCACGGCGACCACCAAGTCCACTGTGTCCACTGAGTTTGTAGTGGACTCAGTGGACTTGGTGGACGGAGTGGACGCCGCCCGAGGAGTGATATGCGTATTAAAAGCGAAATCCGGCCGAGGGCCGGATTCTTGTTTTTGAGCCTATTGCCTAGTGCCTGCCGCCTATTGCTTACTGCCCTTCTTCTTTTCCCACGGCCTTGCCGGACGCACCGAGCTCGGCTCGTCGCGGTCTTCCACGCGGTCATACATGTAGCGGTCGCTCACTGTTCCCAGGCTCTCATTGTAGAGGCTGATCGAGCCGGTGGCTTCCTTCAGCTCCTCGGAGAAGTTGTGGATAGCCTTAAGGTGGTCGGCCGAGGCCGGAATCTCTGTTTTTGTGGTCTTGAGGAACTTCTGGTACCCTTTGTCCACGAGGCGTGCTATTTCGCCGCCGATGAGGTATCCGGGCTTGGCAAACAGACGGATGCCGCCTTCATCGTCGCGCTGGATGGCTGCTGAGACCCCGTATTTCTTCAGGAATACACGATTTGAAACGCCAGGTGCATCCAGAACATCGAATTGGTGATCTCGTAACCAAGCGAGCGCCTGGTCGTATGTCACGGATTCAACTTTGGTCGCCATCGATCTCGTTATCGCTCCCTGCTCCTGCTCATCTCAACCCCGCGAGCTACGGGAGCTCGGGGTTCCGGCTGCTGTGTTGTTGTTGTAGATAGCCCATTCAGCCGGGTTCGTTGTCCGCCGCTTCACATTCCTAAATACGTTCAGCAACGGTAAGCGGCTACTTTCGCACACGAGAGAGGATCAGAGCAAATTACGTGAGTGCCATTACTTCACAATTCAGTGCCAGGACAGCTCGCCAACTGCTTGGGAACACACAACTTGAGCGTGTCGGAAATACTCCGCTGTTGCGCCTCGGGCGAATCGCGGACGGGCTGCGCGGAGTTCAGATTCTGGGGAAGGCGGAGTGGGTGAACCCGGGCGGATCGGTGAAGGACCGTCCGGCGTTCAACATCGTGCGCGACGCGGAGCGGAACGGGCAGCTTCGTCCGGGGAAGACGCTGCTGGATGCCACCAGTGGCAATACGGGAATCGCTTACGCGATGATTGGCGCGGCTAAAGGGTTTCCGGTGAAGCTATGCATGCCTTCCAACGTCTCGCTGGAACGGAAGCGGATTTTGAAGGCTTATGGGGCCGAGATCGTTTTTACCGATCCGAATGATGGCTCCGATGGGGCGATCCGCAAAGCGCGCGAGTTGGCTGCCGCTGAGCCGGAGAGATACTTCTACGCCGATCAATACTCGAACGAGGCCAACTGGCGGGCGCACTACAATTCCACCGCAAACGAAATCTGGAACCAGACTGACGGCCGGATTACGCACTTTGTCGCCACGCTCGGAACCAGCGGAACATTTGTGGGCTGCACGCGGAGATTGCGCGAGCTGAATCCGGATATCAAATGCATTTCGCTCCAGCCGGATTCGCCATTCCATGGCCTTGAGGGGCTCAAGCACATGGCGACGGCGATCGTCCCCAGGATTTACGATCCGTCACTGGCGGATGAAGATCATGGAATTTCCACCGAGGCGGCCTATGCGATGCTCAAGCGGCTCGCACGCGAGGAAGGTTTGCTGGTGGGGATTTCATCAGGTGCGGCGGTGGTTGGAGCGGTGGAATTAGCTCGACATTTAGAGAAGAGCGGCTGGATTGAGGAAAACGGCGAGGCCGTGATTGTGACGATCCTGTGCGACTCGGCGGATAAGTATTTGAGTGATCGATTGTGGGAGGAATGACTTTAACGCTCTGTCATTCCGAACGGCCGGGTTTTTTGGCCGGAGGAATCCCTAGGGACTTCTAACAGGTTTGCATGTGCCAGATTGAGATTTTCGAAGTCGATAGGGATTCCTCACCGCCAAAAGTCGGCGGTTCGGAATGACAAGGCTTACTAGCAAAACGATGCTGAAGATCAACCAACACGACTACACCGCGATTCGCCAGCATGGCGAGCAAACCTACCCGCACGAATGCTGCGGAGTGCTCCTCGGGCGCTCGGGCGAGGATTCGCGGACGGTTGAGCAAACCGTTCGATGCGGTAACACGCGTTCCGACTCGCCACACAACCGCTATCACATTGCCCCGCAAGAGCTGGTGCGCATTCAGCGGCAGGCGCGCGAAGCAGGACTGGAGATCGTCGGCTTCTATCATTCGCACCCCGACCATCCGGCGCGCTGGTCGCAAACCGATCTCGCAGAGGCCCATTGGATCGGCTGTTCGTATGTGATCACAAGTGTCGAAAAGGGAACGGCAAAAATTACGAATTCATTCCTGCTGGCAGGTGCGGACGAAGAGAACAAGCATTTTGAAGACGAGCCGGTAAACGTAGACGGTTTGGCTCGTGCAGCAGGATGAAGCGGGTTTACGAGTTAGGACATCAAACAGGAGCTTGAAATTTCGCGATTGCGTGATTTCGTGATTCGGTTTTTTCAAATCACGAAATCGCGAAATCAGAAAATCGCGAAATTGTTTTGATATGAAAATCTTCATACCTACACCACTCCGGCAGTATGCAGGTAAACAGGATGCAGTTGAAGTTCATGCATCCACAGTGAACGATGCGTTATCAAAACTCACCAGCACGCATCCTGATTTGAAACGGCATCTTTACACGGATGACGGCAAGCTGCGCGCATTCGTAAACGTCTATTTGAACGATGAAGACGTGCGCTATCTCGCGACGAAAGAGCAGACGCCGGTGAAAGACGGAGATCAGTTGTCGATCATTCCCTCGATCGCAGGCGGAAGCGAAATCGGCTGATATTAAGTCAGTACCGTCTGCGGTAGCAGATGGGTCAGCGGGCGACTCCCCCATTCGGTACCGCGGACGGTACTGACGCATTCAGTCGACGATCACAAGGCGAATTTATGGCTACATCCACACTCCTCTCTAACGCGCTCAGCAAAGACGAAATTCTCCGCTATTCGCGGCATCTCATTATGCCCGAAGTGGGACTCGAAGGTCAGCAAAAGCTGAAAGCCGCGCGCGTGCTCTGCATTGGTACCGGCGGGCTTGGCTCGCCTCTCGCGATGTATCTTGCCGCCGCTGGAATCGGTACGCTCGGCCTCGTCGATTTCGACGTGGTGGACTTTACGAATCTGCAGCGGCAGATCATCCACTCGACTTCTGATGTTGGCCGCAAGAAGCTCGACTCGGCTGCCGACAAGATCGAGGCGATCAATCCCTACGTCGAAGTCGTTCGCTATGAAACGCGGCTCAGCAGCGATAACGCGCTGCGCATCTTCGAAGACTTCGACATCGTCGTCGATGGCACCGACAATTTTCCGACACGCTACCTCGTGAACGATGCCTGCGTGCTCAGCGGCAAGCCGAACGTCTACGGATCGATCTTCCGCTTCGAAGGCCAGGCGAGCGTGTTCGGGTTGAAAGACGGCCCGTGCTATCGCTGCTTGTATCCCGAACCGCCGCCACCAGGCCTCGTGCCATCGTGCGCCGAAGGCGGAGTGCTTGGAATTCTGCCAGGACTCGTTGGCATCATTCAGGCGACCGAAACGATCAAGCTGATCCTCGGCAAAGGTGATCCGCTCGTTGGACGTCTGCTGCTGGTCGATGCGCTCGGCATGCGCTTCCGCGAATTGAAGCTGCGCAAGAATCCGGAGTGCCCGATTTGCGGTCCGAATCGTACAATCACAGAGCTGATTGATTATCAGGAGTTCTGTGGTATCCGCGGAGAAGAAGCGCCAGTGACCGTCAACGTGCCCGAGATTCAACCCGAAGAGCTGAAGCAGCGACTCGATGCCGGAGAGGACATCTTTGTCCTCGACGTACGCGAGCCGCACGAATATCAGATTTGCAACCTGAATGGATATTTGATTCCGCTCGGCGATCTGCCCAAGCGCATGAACGAACTCGACTCCAGCCGAGAGATCGTCGCGCACTGCCGCTCCGGCGTGCGCAGTGGCAAGGCGGTCGATTTCCTGAGGCAGGCGGGGTTCAAGAAAGTGCGTAATCTCGCAGGAGGCATTCTGGCGTGGGCCGATCGGGTTGACCCGCGAATGCCGAAATACTGAGGAACGGCGAACACGAAGGTCACGGAGGCAACTGAGGAGGTCACGAAAAATTCTTTGTGACCTCTTTTGTTGTCCCTTGTGACCTTCGTGTTCGCTCTTCTGGCAAACTTAAATTATGTCAACTGCATTGCAAGCCGTCCTGACCGCCAGACGCTTTCCCGGCTTTTCGCCTGAGGCTATCAGCTTCCTTCGCGGTCTCGAGCGCAACAACAAGCGGGAATGGTTCCAGCCCCGCAAGCACATCTACGAGGAGCAAGTTCGCACTCCGCTTGAAGCGCTGGTGAATGCGATCAATTCCGAACTGGCTGATTTCGCTCCGCGCTATGTGACTCCGATTAAGAAGGCTGTCTTCCGCATTTACCGCGACACGCGCTTCTCGAAAGATAAGCGGCCGTACAAGACCCACATTGCCGCGACCTTTTACCTGCAAAGTATGTGTAAGGCTGCCGGGCCTTGTTTCTATTTTCACTTCACTCCCAAAGAGCTGCTGATCTTCGCCGGCGTGTATATGCCCGAGCGCGACGAGCTGTTGAAAATCCGCAGCTTGCTCGCGGAACGCCACGAAGAATTTCGCACGCTTGTGCGCGGTCGAGCGCTGCGAAATGCCTTCGGAGAATTGCAAGGCGAGAAGCTCTCGCGTATCCCGAAGGGCTTTGACAAAGAGCATCCGGCAGAAGATCTGATTCGCGGAAAGCAATGGTTCTTCGAGCACACCATAGACGGATCAGTCATAAACACTGCGCGAATGTTGCCGGAAATCGTGAGCCACTTCCGAGCAGCAGCTCCGTTTGTCGAATTTCTCGCTCAGCCTTTCGTGCAGCAAACCCGCCCGCGCAAGCTGCCGTTCATGGCGTTTTGAAAAGCGGCAATAGGCAATCGGCAATAAGCAGCAGACAGCGGGCCTGTTCGATCTAGCGGCTGCTTTTTCGCCTATTGCCTATGGCCATGCCTATTGCTAGCTTCCTTTTCAATTACTTGCACCCCTACTTAAAATTCTTATCTCTGGCCAGCCTTTCCCTGCGACCCGCCTTCTAATCGTACAAAGATCGTTATGCTCTTCACATTTCCAGCCACGGCCTTCGATGCCACGAGCCTGCTCGCCGGCTTCTCACATTTGGGAACCGCGGTTACGGTTAGCATTTTCGTGGTATGCGCTGTTCTGGCCACGCGCTGCAAGGGGCGCTGCCGCGAAGACGCAATCTTTCGTTTGCACGTGATGTAAAGGCCGCAATAGGCAATAAGCAATAGGCGCTCAGTCTTTGGTTTCGTTGTCCGTGACCTTGCTTTTGAACCTTTGTGACCTTCGCGTTCGCTCTTCTCTGTCACCCTTCGATAGCCGAAGAAATCTCCGCCCACTCTTTCATCAGCGATTCCAAATCGTGGCGCCGGGTTTCGAGTAGCTGCGTTAGTCGAGCGGTTTCTTGCGCACTCACAAATGTTTGTAGCGCCTGCTCGCATTCCGCAATTCCTGTTTCGAGCTTCGTGATTTCTTCCTCGATCTCGCCCACTCGCTCTTTCATCTGACGCAGCTTGATCGGGTTCATTCGTCCCTGCTTAGGCTCTGAGGCAGGCTGGGCAGAATCGCCGTTGTTCGTGATCGCCGGTTCAGGAGTGCTGGTCGTCGGAGCGGCTTCAGTCACACCGGCTGCGATCCGCGAGGCTCCGCCTTGCTTGCGCCAGAGATAATCTTCGTAATTCCCTGGGAACACCTCGACTTTGCCATTCCCGACTTCGAAGATTCGAGTTGCGAGCTTGTCAATGAAATAGCGATCGTGCGAAACGAATACAACCGTTCCGCTGAAGTCCTGGAGCGCATTTAAGAGAACGTCTTTTGCGCGCAGGTCCAGATGGTTCGTCGGTTCGTCGAGCAGGAGGAAGTTCGAGGGATGCAGCAGCATTCGCGCGAGAGCGTAGCGATTGCGTTCTCCGCCGGAGAGGACGCCGAGCTGCTTGAAGACCTCATCATCTGAAAACAGAAAA
The DNA here is from genome assembly GCA_035764005.1 of Terriglobales bacterium. Lineage (NCBI taxonomy): Bacteria > Pseudomonadati > Acidobacteriota > Terriglobia > Terriglobales > Terriglobales bacterium. The sequence continues at coordinate 48,492 of DASTZZ010000019.1, read as the reverse complement.
CAACCCAGCAGGTTCCGCAGTTCCGTTGTGGTTGCGCGCGGCGCGACTTCTTCGAGGTCGTCCAACATGCGGCGCTCGGGATCAAGAACCTTGTATTGATCTTGCGCGAAGTAATCCGGCTGCGCGTTGTGTCCGAGAGCGTACTCGCCTGCCGTAAGCGGTTCATCATTTGCCAGCATGCGGATGAGCGTCGATTTTCCCGCACCATTCAGGCCTACCAGCGCAACCCGGTCTCCACGCTCAATCATGAAGTTCACATCGCGGAAGACTTCTTTCTCGCCGTAGCTTTTAACCACATTTTTGAATTCGGCAACGATGCGCCCGCTCGGCTTGGGCTGAGGAAAGCGAAAGTGGATCGTCTTTTCTTCCGGAGGAACTTCGATGCGCTCCATGCGTTCGAGTTCCTTGATGCGGCTCTGTACCTGCTTGGCTTTCGTCGCCTGATAACGAAATCGATTGATGAATGCCTCAAGCTGCTCGATCTTTTCGCGTTGATTGCGGTAGGAGGATTCAAGCTGCGTCTTGCGCTCTTCGCGCTGTGCCAGATACTTCTCGTAGTTCCCGGAATAGAACTGCACGCGCTTGTTCCAGATTTCGATTGTCTTCTTAACGGTCACATCGAGGAAGTAGCGGTCGTGAGAAATCAGGACGAAGGCATTCGGATAATTCGCGAGATATTCTTCCAGCCAGTTGCGGGTTTCGAGATCGAGATGATTCGTGGGCTCATCGAGCAGGAGAAGATTCGGTTTTTGCAGCAACAGCTTGGCGAGTGCGATACGCATCTGCCATCCGCCCGAGAACTCTTCTGTCGCTCGGTGCCAATCATCCTTGCGGAATCCGAGTCCGGCGAGAACGGTTCCAACCTGAGCCTCGAGTGCGTAACCATCGCGTGCGCGAAAGTGGGCTTCGAGCGAGTGAAAGCGCTCGGCGACTTGCGCGTAGTCCGCGCCAGCATGATCCAGTTCCGACATTTGTGCTGTGAGCTGCTCAAGCTCGTGCTCCATGCTCTGCAATTCAGCGAATACAGACATGCACTCAGCGAAAACAGTCCGCCCGCTTAGGGAAAGCCCGTCCTGTGGCAGATATCCGGCGCTGATGCCTTTCGTGCGGACAATCGTTCCGTAATCGAGGGTCTCGATTCCGGCAAGCACTTTCAGCAACGTGGATTTTCCAGTCCCGTTCGCTCCGACAACTCCGACGCGGTCGTTCGGCGTGATCAGCCAATCGAGACCTTCAAAGAGCAGCTTGTGGCCGTAGCGCTTCCCCGCGCCGGAAAGTTGAATCATGGGACTACATCAATTTTCGCAGAACCGAGGGAAAGGCGAACACGAAGGTCACGAAGGGAACACAAGAGGCCACAAAGAAATCTTCGTGACCTCTCTCAGTCGAGCTTAGTGACCTTCGTGTTCGCCGTTCTGTTTTTTGTTCTTTCCAGGTACGCCCGCGGGATTTTCGTGCGTGCGTTCGCGGATGTTTGCCTTCAGCGCGCTGCCGAGGTGGACGGCCGCGTCTCCGAATTTATCGCGCAGTCGATCGGCCGCTGAAAGGGCTTTATTCCAACGATCGGGAGTCGCGAAATCGAAGGACAGCGATGCTGGAGTGCTGTCGAAGCCTGAAACATGCACTCCTAACAGACGCACTTTGGCTCCAGGCTTCCAGTTGTCGTGAAAGAGCTTGCGAATATTCGTGAGGATTACGTGATCGCTGCTCGTGGGCTCTGGTACTGAATGCGCGCGCGTGATCGTCGTGAAGTCGGAATAGCGCAGTTTGAGTTGAATAGTGCGCGCTTCGAATTGCTGTTCTCGTAGGCGCCGGCAGACCATTTCGGTCAATCGAGCGAGCGTGGTTTCGAGGATTTGCAGGTTCGCGGTGTCCTCGCCATACGTGTGCTCGTGGCTGATTGATTTTGCCGTGCTCTCGCCGATTTCTTCGTCGAACCATCCGCCTGCGTCTTCGCCGCGAGCTTTGCCCACCATCGCGGCGCCGTATGCGCCGAAGTGATGATCGAGATCTTCGCGTGCGGTGAGATCGGCAAAAGTGCGAATGCCGAGTTCATGTAAACGCGCTTCTGAGACTTTGCCGATTCCCGGCATCTTGCGCACCGGCAGATCGGCAAAGAGCCGGGCCTCGTGTCCGGGCCAGACGAAGAGCACGCCGTTCGGCTTCGCCAAGTCAGAGGCAATTTTGGCAACAACTCGCGCAGTGCCAATTCCGATCGAGCAGTTCAGATTCAGCTCGCTTTTGATTTGCTGATGCAGAACGTCCGCCGACCTCAATGGCGGACCGAGCAGTCGCGCGGTGCCGGTCATATCAAGATAAGCTTCGTCTACAGAGGCCATTTCCACTTTGGGAGAGAAGCGGCAGAGGATCGTGTGCACCTTACCTGAATACTCGCGATAAAGATGAGGATGTCCGTCAAGATAGATGCCATCAGGACAGAGCTTCGCCGCAGTACGCAGCGGCATAGCAGAATGCACGCCGAATTTGCGAGCAGCGTAAGAAGCCGCTGCTACAACGCCGCGCTGATCCTTGGCTCCGCCTACGATGACGGGTTTACCCTTGAGCGATGGATCGAGCAGCTCTTCGACCGAGACGAAGAAGGCGTCCATGTCGAGGTGGAAGATGATGCGCTGATCCATAGGGGCAAAAGGCGTTTCGGGTTTCAGGTTTCAAGTTTCGGCAAAAGCCAGTCTTCCGGCTGGATGACGCTCCTTTGCCTTGTCATATGTCGCGGCGAAACCGTGTTCGCATTCTATCTTGGTGTAAGCGTCCGGCTTTGCCGAAACTTGAAACTCGAAACCCGAAACGCCTTTCTCTCCGTGAAGCTTCTCAGTCATCCCTGTCATCCAATCCAGAAGCAACTTCTCGTCTCAACCCGGTTTAGGATGGGACTGAAGGAGTTGTTGTCTTTCGCAAGCCCCTGAATGTCCCCTGAAGAGCTGCAACTCGAAGAGCAGAAGGCGGCTGAGCATCATCAGAGCACGATGGAGCGCATCCGCTCGTTCGAGCAGACGCTGGAGAGCGCGACCAAGACGATGGTCTTCGGAGAGATCGCCAAGCTGGCGGTCGATTCCTTCCGCTCCAGCAAAGTTCGCTTCGCGCTCACCGCGCTCGGCATGGTGATCGGCACCGCCTCGCTGATTCTGGTCGTGACCATCGGCCTTACCGGAAAGCAGTACATCCTGAATCAAATTCAGGCGATCGGCGCCAACATGATCTACGCTTATTACGAAGGCGGCAGCAACTCTTCTTTCAGCACAGTTCAGAAAGACGAGCTCACGGAAGATGACGAACGCGCCGTTCGCAACGAAGTTCCAGACATCATTGCGTCCTCTCCGATGATCGAACTGCACGATCGAATTTCCGTGGGGGAGGGAAGAGAGCGCGACCTGCTGGTACTTGGCGTTTCGGCGGAATACGAGACAGTGCGTAATCTGCTGATTCCTTCTGGTAGATTCTTTGACTCCGAAGAATCGCAGACGCGCACCAAAGTTGCCTGCGTCACTGTCCAGCTTGCACGGCGACTCTACGGCAATGAAGATTCTGCGGTGGGACAGACCATTAAGATCAGCAATCTACCGTTCACGATTATTGGAACGTTTAAAGAACGCGTAGAGACATTTGGTCAATCCGAAATTGCAGAAGACACCATTCTCATTCCGTACACCGTAGCCAAGTACTTCACCGGAACCGACGCGGTGAAGCAACTGTTCTTCTCGATGGCTGATGCCAGCGAAGTAGATCGAGCGACTCAGGAAATCCACCGAGTTCTGCAATCGCGCCATCGTGCGCAATCGGTGTATCACGTCGAAAACCTGCAACAATTGCTTTCTGTGGCTGCGCAGACCGCAAACGCTTTGACGGTCGTGCTGTTGCTGATTGCTACGGTCACACTGGTTGTAAGCGGCGTGGGAATTATGAACATCATGCTCGCGAATGTGCGCTCGCGCATTCGCGAGATTGGCATTCGCAAAGCAGTCGGTGCTACCCGTCAGGAGATTCGACTGCAGTTCCTCACCGAAGCAGTATTCATCTCTCTCACCGGTGGGCTGCTGGGGACTATCATCGGGCTCTGCGTGCCTCTTTCGGTCCGCTTCTTTAGCGAATACAGAATCCCCATTTCGGGACTCTCGGCAATCATCGCCATCCTTGTGGCCTCGGGCGTGGGCATTATCTTCGGTACGGTACCGGCCACCCGCGCAGCGCAGATGGACACGGTTGAGGCATTAAGGTACGAGTAACGGCCTGCCATCGGGTCAAGTGAAAATCCAAACCAGACGCGGATTGCGCGGATGGGACGCGGATGAACGCGGAAGGCTACTTTCCCAAAATCTAAGAAAAGAATCCTGCGTTGATCCGCGGCGAAGCATCCGCGGAGTCCGCGTCGTGTTTTGATTTCTTCACCCGATGACCCCGGCCTCTGTGCTGTTTTGTTTCGCGCGTCCTTGCCTGCGGTGCATTGGCATCAGTCTCTGTAATCGCATCGATCACACAAGCATTCAGGTGAGCATGCCAGAGGCATGGCTGCTAGCGCGCTTTGGCCTGTGCTGCAACTGCTTTCGGCCTGGCTGCGCGATCGAACATCACCATCACGCTCATTAGCAATAACGCAAATGCCGGTACGAGCAGTCCGGAATGGAGTGACCCGGCGCGTGTGGAGACTTCCCCGGTCAGGGCCGGCAGAGTGGCAGCTCCAATCCCTGAAAGCGAGAAAGTCCACTTCGATTTTGGCGAATCGTGCATGAGGGCCAGAATCCTCGCCATGCAAAGAGGGAAGATCGGCCCAAGCATGAGCCCGGTACACGTCGCGCTGAACACCGTTACGAGAGGTGTTCGCAACAGCAGAAACATAAGGACACTCAGGAAGGCGCCCAGAATAGAGGCGGTAAGCAGCTGCAGCTCATCCGTGCGGCGCAGTAGCCACGGGGACACTGTGCGTCCACACAAAAGCGCCAGCCAGAAGCACGAGGTCGCAAGCGGAGCCAGAAGAGTATTCGAGACCGCAAGACGATGAACGTAGCTCATCAACCACCCGCCCACGGAGGTCTCACTTCCGACGTACAGAAACGCTATCAGGGCAAAAATTGCCACCCGCTTCCATTCGATCTCGCTCAGACGGCTCTCATGATCCGGTTCCGCATCGACGGCAGCTCGGTGTCGGCCGAAGACCGGGATTAGCGTGACGATGATCGCGGCTCCCAATACCGGATAGAAGTACTCAGGCGAAAATCGCCTGACCCAGATGGACGCAAGCGGGGCCGAGATCACCGCGCCGAAGCACCACCAGGCGTTGAGAACAGAAAGCACGGCGCCGCGACGAGCCGGAAACACTTTGCCCATCCACATGCTGGTGGACGTCATGGCGAGCCCAAGACCGAGGCCAAAGGTAAAAAACAGGAGCATCCGCGCCTGACCGCGCACGAATGCAATCGAGAGAGCGCTGATCACCAGCAGCAGATAACCGCGCAGGGCGCTTCGAAAAAAGCGTGAGCCGACCAGCAGAGCGCCCAGGGCCGATCCACAGAACTGGGCGGCAAAGAGAAATCCTGCGCGGCGGTCATCGAGCCGGCAATTCACGCTCAGCGTCGGGAGTAAGGAACCGAGAAGCGTCGTCCCGACGCCAGTAAGGCTAAAGGCCAACTGCATCGGCAAGACGCTGCGCGGACTGATTTGTGCCTCAGTAAACATCGATACTGCTGCCGCCGAGCTCGCGTCGCGTATCTGCTTAGTGATGCGCGTCGCTCTTCTTGCTCGACTTCGCTTCCCGGGTAGACTCTAGCGCAATCAATCAACTTCGACGGTTCTTACCGCGACTTTAGCACGAGATTGCCCTAGCCAGACGCAAGCCCAGCATCCCCTGTGTGAGCGCAGCCCCCGAATTCAAGGCGAGGTATTTCGCGGGACCCGAAACATGAAAATCACCAACGCACTATCGCGGACGGTTCGGTTCTAAATAGCTCTGCAGCCAATGCAGCATTCGGGGCCAGCCTTGATACGCGCGGGCGATCTCTGGGTGAGCGGCCAAGCCACTGTGGCGGAGTCTGACTAACGTTCCATTTTGGATCGGGATGAGCTCCCAGCGGACCGTGGTTTTGGCGGTGCCCGTCCAGCTCGCTACCCAGGAATACGACACAACACGCGGCGGATCGAGTTCCAGGAATTCGCCGCTTACCTCGAAGTTCCCATTACCGGTGATGCCGGAGCTGCGCCATTTGCCTCCGACACGCAGGTCGGCTTCAAAGTTCGTACAGCGGTAGACCTGTCCGGCTCCTTCTCCTCCCCACCATTGCGGAACCTGCGCCGGGTCGATCAAGGCTTGGAAGACGCGCTCGGGCGAAGCGGCGATCTCGATTTCTGCGGTAACGGCATCTTGCTGGGCACGTTCGGAGCTGGATGTCATCGGCGGGTTCCCCTGTGGTTCTGCGGACGTTCGTTGCGCTGCGCATTTGTGTCGCGTGCAGTACTCGTGCCCTGTGCTTTGGATTTGTTCTCCGCTTCGACGAACGTCCTGAGACCTGCGAGGCTCGATTTCCAAAACGTTCGATATTCGTTAAGCCACGAGTCAACCGACGCGAGCGGAGCGGCGTTCAGCCCGTAGTAGCGGTGGCGTCCTCTGCGCTCTCCTGTAACGAGATGCGCACGACCGAGCAGCTGCAGGTGTTTGGAAATCGCTGGGCGCGAAATGGGAAAAGCCCGCGCGATCTGGCCGGCCGGTTGGCTGCCAGAGCGAAGCAAGTCAAGCACGGCGCGTCGCGTGGGATCGGCCAGTGCCTGGAAAACAGCGTCCCGCGAATCTGTAACCGAACGGATACGCATAATGCGTAACTATATGGCTACACGTTGTGGAGGTCAAGCTGGATGTCTAGGCGGATCGCTGGCCTTCTATGCTTCTGAGCGATTTGAGCTAAAGGAGGATCCAGCTCACCGCTACCGGCTAACTGCGCACAGGCCGACAAAAAATGTCATCGGCAAAAAACACTCTACTTGCGGCCGATTAGGGAAAAACTCCACAGTATCGAGCTGGGGAGAGAGACGTGGTCCAACATTTTCAGCAGCTTAGGTTGGCTGTGTACTTGCCCTACCATGAGCATCCTCCCCCGAGGAGAATCCCCGTGTTCGAAGGCAGCGAAGGAGCTTGGCAGGTAGTGCTTGAGGTTCTCACAGAAGAGGAGAGCCATGTCGGGGCCAGCATTGATCGGCCCGGCGCGAATTGGAGCCTTGCCATGATGGAGCGATGGTTTGCGCATCGCCCGGAGCTGGAGACGTACGCCTGGCGCATCCAAGGCGCAGTTTAGGAAGCCGCCGATCAAGCAGCAAAGGCGGCGAGCGGATTTCGTTCGACGAACTGCACCTGATGCCAGTATGGATAAATCGGCACCCGATAGCTTGCTGCGTTTAACCGTTCGACTTGTTCCGTGCTCAGGTTCCATCCGACTGCAGCCAGGTTCTGGCGGAGTTGTTCTTCGTTGCGTGCGCCGATGATCACGTTCGCCACAGTCGGGCGCTGCAGCAGCCAGTTCAGCGCGATCTGGGGAACGGTCTTTCCGGTTTCGCGCGCGATGTCGTCGAGCACGTCGACAACTTTGTAGAGATATTCGTCGTCGACTGGAGGTCCTTGTTCGGCGGTTGAGTGCAGGCGGCTGACTTTGGGCAGCGGCTGGTTGCGGCGGATTTTGCCGGTGAGGCGTCCCCAGCCGAGCGGACTCCACACGATGGTTCCTATCCTTTGATCGATGGCGAGCGGCAGGAGCTCCCATTCGTACTCGCGTCCGATGAGCGAATAATAAGCCTGATGAGCGACATAGCGCGGCCATCCATATCTCTCGGCAATGGCTAGCGATTTCATCAGATGCCATCCGGAAAAGTTGGAACAGGCGATGTAGCGCACTTTGCCGGACTGCACCAGAGTATTCAGCGTCTGGAGCGTTTCTTCAATCGGAGTCGTGAGGTCGAAGCCGTGGAGGTGGTAGACGTCGATGTAATCGGTGCCGAGTCGGCGCAGGCTGGCTTCGCAGGCTTGAATCAGGTGATAGCGCGAAGAACCGAGGTCGTTGGGACCTTCTCCCATGCGGAAGCTCGCTTTGGTGGAAATCAGCACTGAACCGCGGCGGCCAGCGACCGCCTTGCCGAGAATCTCTTCCGACGCACCGTGGGAGTAAATGTCTGCAGTGTCGAAGAAGTTCACTCCGGCTTCGAGACAGATGTCCACCAATCGCGTGGCCTCTTTCACGTCGGTGCTGCCCCAGGCTTTGAAAAATTCGCCGCGCCCACCAAAGGTTCCGGTGCCAAAGCTGAGAACCGGAACCTTCAAACCAGAATTGCCGAGCTGTCTGAATTCCATGGCGCAGTAGATGCCCTCCCTTTCAGAGCCGATTCACATGAATTCTATTCGAGAGACCTGTTGTGAGCGCTGGAGCTTGTCCGTGCAAGCGTTTTAGAAGATTAGTGAGGCATCGACTGCGGATGACTGTAAACAGACCGTCGGAATATTCCGATTTGGTACGCGATGAAGAGTCCGAAGGCGAGGCTGATCCATCCAGAAGCCAAAAGCTGTTAGCGCCGCATCACGCCGTAGTACATGTCATTCCAACGTATTTCGTTTTCGAATGAACGCACCGTCGTGCCGCTGTCGATTAACAAGAACTCAATGTCGGCCATGGCGGCGAAGTCTTCCAAATGCTGCGACGTCAGAGCATGGCTGAAACCGGTGTGATGTGCACCCCCAGCCAGGATCCATGCTGCCGCGCCGACTTTGAGGTTCGGCCTGGGAATCCAGACCGCGCGGGCCACAGGCAGCTTGGGCAATGGATGTTCGGGAGCGATCGTATCGACTTCGTTGACGATCATGCGAAAGCGGTCGCCCATGTCCACAATGGAGGCGTTTACCGCCGGTCCGGCCTGGGCGTTGAAGACGAGTCGCACGGGATCGGCCTTGCCGCCGATGCCGAGAGGATGAATTTCCATCGAAGGCCGGTCGGCCGCAATCGACAGGCAAATTTCGAGCATATGGGCGCCGAGAACCTTGCCCCCATTGCCAAAATCGTAGGTGTAGTCCTCCATGAAGGAAGTCCCGCCTTTGAGCCCGGCACTCATAACTTTCATAGCGCGGACCAGCGCGGCGGTCTTCCAGTCGCCCTCCGCGCCGAAGCCGTATCCGTCCGCCATGAGGCGTTGCACGGCAATACCTGGAAGCTGCGCGAGCCCGTGCAGGTCTTCAAAGGTATCCGTGAAGGCTTTGAAATCTCCCTCCTCGAGGAAATTTCGCAGGCTCAGCTCAATGCGCGCAGCTTCGCGAAGTGAGGCGCGTTTTTCGCCGCGGATGCGAAGCGGCTCGGCAACGGTATAGGACTGTTCGTAGGTGGAAATTAGCTTATCGATGTCCGAGTCCGAGACTTTGCCGAACCGATCGACGAGGTCACCCACTCCGTATCCGTTCACCGAGTATCCGAAGCGCATCTGCGCTTCTACTTTGTCACCTTCGGTGACAGCGACCTTCCGCATGTTGTCGCCGAAACGGGCGACTTTAAGGCGCTGAGTGTCGTGCCATGCACTGGCAGCCCTCAGCCAAGTCGCCAGTTCGGTGGCAACCTCCTGATCCCGCCAAAAGCCAACAATCACCTTTCGCCGCTTGCGCGCTCGGCTGCCCAGGAACCCGAACTCGCGATCACCATGCGCTGACTGATTCAGGTTCATAAAATCCATGTCGATCGTAGACCACGGCAAGTCGCGGTTGAATTGCGTGTGGAGGTGGGCGAATGGCCGTTGCAGCGCTTTCAATCCGGAAATCCACATCTTGGCTGGCGAAAACGTGTGCATCCACGTGATCAGCCCGATACAGTTGGGCGTGTTGTTCGCCTCAAGACAAAGTTGATAAATCGATTCCGGTGTCGTGAGCACCGGCTTGAAAACAACCTTCACTGGAATTGAGGGCGATTGCGAAAGATATTGCGCGATCTGCTGAGAATGCGCAGCGACTTGCTTCAGGGTTTCTTCCCCATAGAGGTGCTGACTTCCAGTAACGAACCAGGCTTCCAGCTTCTTAAGATCGATCATTCGGTCGAAGGCACTCCGTCTTCTTCAAAGAGTATTCAACACCTCAGAGAGGCCGGGCTAATCTAGGCGTCTGAATCCTTGTAAGAACCTCATTTTTCCTAAAACCGAACTAGCCGGGGTTTTAAAGCAGAAAACTTGTCGAGCGCTCGTGAGTGCGCCTAGTCAGGCACGGTTTGCCGGTTTTGTGAAAACGTTTTCTGCGACAGGCTAGTCTGCAGGTCGCGGTTCGTCAAGAACGCCGTTGCGCTAATCTGCGTTGTCTGAAGGCGGGATCATCAAATTCCGTGCTGCAAAAGAGCGACATCCGAGCGAAACGCATGCCGGTGTTTCCAGAGGAATGAGGCGAGCAGCGTTGATTGCGGCTAATGGCGGATCAGACCGAAATCAGTACAGACTCGATTTTTCGTAATGAACGATGGAATCCACGTGTGTCTTCTCGAAATCGCTGTTCTGCAATGAGACGGTAATTTCGCGGTTGATAAAGAAGACTGCATGCAGGTGGAACTCGGTTCCGAATGAGACTGGGAACCAGACTCCGTCTGGTTGTCGCTTGTAAGTTACGCTGAAGCCTACATCCGGTAAGTCTGTGCCTAGACTTGTGCGAATCCAAAATGGAACGCGACGAGCGAGTTTGGTGAAGACAGTTACTGGTTGGAATTCCTCGGCATCGATTAGAGCCTCGCCCTTCCATACTGTGTCGCCTTTCTCCTTGGGACGGAAGGCAATGCGGTATGTTTTGCGTCCGTTTGTGCTTTCCTCGCCCATGAGTCTGAAAACATACTTTTCCTGCTCTTTCGACCTGAGCGGAAACAGGTTGGTGGCAATTCCGTCTTTGGTGCGGCTTTCATTGGCCAGATCATTGCGAAGATCGCTCACCAGGTCACCGTCCAAGCCATCATAGTCGGCGGTTTGTTCGCCCGAGTAATCGACGTACCTGTCTTTCTGCCAGTACTTGCCACTTAACGCCGTGAGTTTCTTGGTCGACCCTCCAGCGTTAGGCACGACCAGATAATCGGCCGCTTCATCCCGCATCAGCTTGCCGTTGCTTTTGTGGCTGGTGACGCGAATGTGTTGTCGATACACGTAGGTACGCCGAAGCGCGTCTGATCGGTCCTGATTGGTGCCGACTTGCTGCATGATCTGGTGGGCGGTAAGAGGTGGATTGGTCTGTGCGCCCAGAGAACCACTGGCGAAGGCAGCAAAGAACAGAACAAAGCGAAACATGGCGAATCTCCTCAGAGAAATACGGACATGAAGACGCCGGCGAATGCAGGAAATTAGCATTAGACCCGCGACGGCTGCACGCAAGTTGGAGGACAAGCCATTCAGCTACAATGTCTTGGTTGGATTCCTGTCTGAATGCCCGCTTTCCTTCCTGCTTTGTTGAGCTTTGCCGTGCTGGCGCCGCATAGCCTCGCGCACTATTTCAAGACTCATTTTGGCGATACGACGTTCAAGGGCCTGTATGTCCCAAACGCTTTTGACCTTGCGTTGTTAATCCCTTATTTCGTCGTTCTCATCATCCTCGCCTCGTACGGCATACATCGGTATGTGCTGGTTTACCTCTATTACAAGCACCGCAGGAACCGGGCGGACGAGCCGGACCACCGTTTTTCCGAGCTGCCGCGAGTCACAGTTCAGCTTCCGATTTTCAACGAGCAGTTTGTGATCGATCGATTGGTCGATGCCGTCTGCAAGATGGAGTATCCGCGGGAGAAGCTGGAGATCCAGGTACTCGACGACTCGACTGACGAGACCGTCGAAGTCGCAAATGCGGTGGTGCAGCGCTATGCCGCACTGGGTTATCCGATTTCGTATCATCACCGCACAAACCGGCATGGATTCAAGGCCGGCGCTTTGCAGGATGGAATGAAATCAGCGAAGGGCGAATTTATCGCCATCTTCGACGCCGACTTCGTGCCCCCTCCCGATTGGCTCATGCGTGTGGTGCATCATTTCGCCGATCCCGAAATTGGAATGGTGCAGACGCGATGGACGCACCTGAACCGCGATTATTCATTCCTTACCAACGTCGAAGCCATTCTGCTCGATGGGCACTTCATCCTCGAACACGGTGGCCGCTCCCGCAGCCGGGCCTTCTTCAATTTCAACGGCACGGCAGGCATGTGGCGTCGGCAGGCCATTGAAGACGCCGGCGGGTGGCAGCATGACACGCTTACTGAAGACACCGATCTCTCTTATCGTTCGCAGCTCAAAGGATGGAAATTTAAGTACCTGCAAAATGTCGAGTGTCCTGCCGAACTGCCAATCGAGATGACGGCGTTCAAGACGCAACAGGCGCGCTGGGCCAAGGGACTGATCCAGACCGCCAAGAAAATTCTGCCGGCGGTAATGCGCTCTGACGTTCCATTCCGGATCAAGCTCGAAGCCTGGTACCACTTGACGGCCAACATCAGCTATCCGTTCATGGTCGTGCTCTCGACGTTGCTGTTGCCGGCGATGATCATTCGCTTCTATCAAGGATGGTTCCAGATGCTGCTGATCGATCTGCCGCTGTTTATGGCGTCGACGTTTTCGATCTCGTCGTTTTATCTCGTCTCGCAGAAGGAGTTGTTTCCGAAGCGCTGGCCGAAGACATTCTTGTACCTGCCATTTCTGATGGCGCTGGGTATTGGGTTGACGGTGACGAATACGCGGGCAGTTCTAGAAGCGCTGTTTGGTGTGCAATCGGCGTTCAAGCGCACGCCAAAGTATCGCGTGCAGGCGAAAGGCGAGAAGTCGGTCGCCGCTCGGAAATATCGCAAGAGACTCGGCGTAGTGCCATGGATTGAACTCGCCATCGGCACGTACTTCGCTGCTGCCGTGTACTACGCGATTTCAAACGAGAACTACATTACCGTCCCATTCCTGATCATCTTCGTGATCGGCTATTGGTACACGGGGCTGATGTCACTGCTGCAGGGACGATTCGATCGGCTCACGAGCTTGGGCGAGCCCCACACGAAGCCTTTCCCAGTGGGTGTGTAAGTTCCGCCTCAACGTCTTCGGCGTTGAGCTCCATGGACGATTGTGCTGATGACAATACGCCGCTTCTGAAGGCGGTAAATCAGAATGTATGGCGTATCGGGAACTACCAGCTCGCGCACTCCAGAGTGCGCGCCAGGCCTTCCCAAATGCGGATTCGCCGGCAGCAACTCCGTGATCGCCACTAAGCGTGTTGCCAGTCTGGCGGCAGCTTGAGGCTTGTCCAAGGCAACATAATCCCGAATCTCTTGGAGTCTTCGTCTGGCCAACGCTGACCAGACAACCTCTAGCGGCAAAGTTCCTCGTCGTTATGCTCTTTGCCGCAGGCACACTTCGGTGGAGGCAATTCCTGATCTGTGCCCCAGGAGAGAAGCCACTCCTTCATTGCCTTTTGTGAGACATAGTGTCCCGAAACGACTTGCGCTTCGCCTTGTCGGACTTCGCTGATGAGACGTTCCTGGTCGAGCAGATAAGATTCGACAGCATCGGAAATCAAGAAATTCGCGCTCCTGCCGGATGCCTTCGCCATCTTCGCCAACTTCCGCTTGATCTCAGGTTTGAGTCGCACACTGAGGGTGGCACTTCGTGTGTTCGCCATGAACACATTGTGACATAAAGTCGGCCGCGTAGCGCCATGATCGATGCAGAGACTCTACCTGACGATCCGGCACGGGAACAACGCTCGGATCGCGTGTGCCATCGGGCACGGCCAGTTTCTTTCGGAATCTCGGCAAATCTAACCCGCTGGTGGGACTTGGGGTCCCCGAACAAAACGAGCTTCTCCCGACTTGAATTCCGAGAGCGCCCGTTTTAATTCTGGAACCAACGGCAAAAGGAATTCGAGCTTATTTCTCTTCGCCACGAGTACAACGACGAAGATCGTGAACTTTGAAAGGTTCTGCTGACTCGGTAAATGCCGATTAGTAACGAACGCCTGAAACTCGTTCTGAGCCGAGGTGACCAGAGCACCGTTGAGAAGGGATGTCCAGCCCATTTGTGGTACGGTTCGTACGTCGTGTTCAAGAAGCGATTTTCGTAAACGGCGTGGAACGCATTCATCAAAAAGAATGCGCATGGCTGAAAAAGAGTTCCTTTGCTGCTTCCAAGACCGCCAAAGCGTGGTGGCGCGTTACGGTCGGAAAATCCTCAAGAAAACTAACAAGGGTGTCGCCTTCTTCTATGTAGTCGATCAGCGTCTGAACGGGAACTCGCGTACCCGCGAACACGACCGCTCCGCTCATCACGTCTTTGCACCGAGTTACTAGTGGATTTGGAACCGACATATGCCTTCGTTCCCAATATGCACACGGTCCACATGGAAATGCAAATGGCCGCCTTTCGGCGGCCATTTTGCTGAATGGTACCGTTTATCCGTTGCTATACAGCAGCACGCCTTCCTGCTTCTCTTCGCCGACTGGGCGATAGAAGAGTTTGTCGCCTTCAAGGAAGACTTCGATGAATGCCGGGCGCGTGGTGATTGTGCCCTGGATCATTGCTTCTGACAGCGGGTCTTCGATGTAGCGCTGCAGTGCGCGGCGCAGCGGACGTGCGCCGTAGCTGCGATCGCCTAGCGTCTTGTCGAGCACCCACTTCTTGGCTTCGTCAGTGACCGAGATCGTGATCGCCTTCTGCGCGAGGTTCGCGTTGAGCTGCTGAACCATCAGTTCGACGATCTGGATCAGATCGGCATCCGTCAGGGCGTTGAAGAGAATGATCTCGTCGATACGGTTCAGGAACTCTGGGTTGAACGTGCGCTTGACTTCGTTCTTTACCAAGTCCTCGACCTTCGTGGAGACCACGTCTTCTTTCTCGGACTGGAAGCCAAGGCCCGTGCGCTTCATCAAATGACGAGCCCCTATATTCGACGTCATCACGATGATCGTGTTCTTAAAATCGACCGTGTTGCCGAGGCCGTCGGTGAGCTGTCCGTCTTCGAAGACCTGCAGCAGGATATTGAAGACATCCGGATGCGCCTTCTCGATTTCGTCGAGCAGTACCACCGAGTACGGAGCGCGCTTCACACGTTCAGTGAGCTGTCCGCCCTCTTCGTAGCCAACGTATCCCGGGGGCGATCCGATCAGCTTCGAAACCGAGTGCTTCTCCATGAACTCCGACATGTCAAAGCGGATCAGCGACTTCTCGCTTCCGAAAAGGAACTGAGCCAGTGTGCGGGCCACTTCGGTTTTTCCGACGCCTGTCGGTCCGAGGAACAGGAACGAACCAATGGGGCGGTGCGGGCTCTTGAGTCCGGCACGCGAACGGCGGATCGCGCGTGCAAGCGCGGAGATAGCTTTCTCCTGCGAGATCACGCGGCGATGCAGCTCTTCTTCGATGCGCAACAGCTTCTGCGTCTCTTCCTCTTTGATCGAAGTGATCGGTACTCCGGTCCAGCGAGAGACTACGTCTTCGATGTCTTCGCGCGTGACTACACCGGTCGACGACTCGTCGAGATGATATTTCTCGCGGAGACCGCGCAGGTTCTCGCGCTCTTTGCGTTCTTCGTCGGAGTAGAAGCGCGCCTTCTCGAACTCGTGGCTCGCGATGGCGTTCTCCATGCGATGCACGATGAACTTGATTCGCTTCTGCACATCGGTGATCTCGTCAGGCAGCGAAGTCTGGCGCAGCTTTACGCGCGCGCCGGCTTCGTCGATTAGGTCAATAGCCTTGTCCGGCAGGAAGCGGTCTGGAATGTAACGGTTGGAATGCGATACCGAGAACTCGATGGCTTCTTCCGTGTAAGTGACCGCGTGGAACTTCTCGTAGCGATCCTTGATGCCGTTGATGATTTTTACCGCATCGCTCTCGTTCGGCGGTGGAACTTTTACGGACTGGAAGCGGCGCTCGAGCGAACGATCTTTTTCGATCGACTTGCGATACTCGCCAGGAGTCGTCGCGCCGATGCACTGAATCTCGCCGCGTGAGAGAGCCGGCTTGAGAATGTTGGCGGCATCGAGCGAACCTTCCGCTGAACCTGCTCCAACTAACGTGTGCAGCTCATCGATGAAGATGATCGATTGCTGATTCTCCATCAGCTCTTTCATGATGGTCTTTAGACGCTCTTCAAACTGTCCGCGATATTTTGTGCCGGCGACGATCAGCGAGAGATCGAGCGCCAAAATGCGTTTCTCAGCGAGGAACGAAGGCACATCGCCATCCGCGATGCGCTGTGCAAGACCTTCGACGATTGCAGTCTTTCCAACTCCAGGCTCACCGATCAGAACAGGATTGTTCTTTGTGCGACGGCAGAGAATCTGGATGACACGCTCGACTTCACCTTCACGTCCGACCAGCGGATCGAGCTGGTTGTCCATGGCGGCCTGGGTGAGGTCGCGGGAGAATTCGCTGAGTAAAGAAGATTCGCGCGAACGCTGCGGCTGCGCTTTTTCCTGTGTGGTGCGAGCGAGTTCTTCGCGGATCGCGCTCAGGCGCAGTCCACGTTCATGGAGAATCTCGGCGGCGAAGCACTTTTCTTCGCGCAGCAGACCGAGGAGTAGATGTTCCGTTCCAATGTGTTTGTGTGAAAGCCGCTCGGCTTCTTCGGCGGCATAGGCGAGCACGCGCTTGCACTCGTTACTTAGCGGCAGGTCCACCGAGGTCGAGACTTTTTCCCGAATCGTGGTGTGGCCTTCGATTTGTTTGCGGATTGACTCCACCGAGGCATGCGAACGCAAGAACCGATTCGTCAATGCTTTGTCTTCGCGCAGCAAGCCCAGCAAAAGGTGTTCGGTCTCGATGTAAGGCGAGCCGAACTGGCTGGCTTCGTAACGAGCAAAAAAGATTACTCGCCGCGCCTTTTCTGTGTAGCGTTCAAACATGTTCCCCCTTGTGAACGTCCCCTGTTACTGCCGCCCCCATTGCTGAACGGCCCTGGTTGCGTCTTCTACCGCTGTGCCGACCCGCTGGCCTGCTCTTCGGGAAGAACTTACCTCTATTTACTCCTATTTAACACATCTCTGAGAGTATCGTTTTCGATTACCTCAGCTCTCTTTCGTTCATCTGTCCTTCGTACTCGATTTTGAGCTTCCGAATCTTTGTGCTTCCTCAGCTCACATCACCTTGCCCGGTGCGACTTCCTCCAGTCTGCCTCGCTGGAGACGCAAAATTCGTCCGCAGCGTCGGGCGAAGTCCAGGTTGTGAGTAACAATAATCGAGGTGAGTTGATGTTGACTATGCAATTGCGCAATGAGATCGAAAATGCGCTCTGCCGTGGCGGTATCGAGATCGCCTGTGGGCTCGTCGGCGAGAAGGAGCTTTGGTTCTGTGACCAAGGCCCGCGCCAACGCGACTCGCTGCTGCTCTCCGCCGGAGAGCTCGCCTGCGCGATGATGCATCCGGTCAGCCAGTCCCACTTCCCGCAGCCAGTTGGCCGCCCGTGCCTGAGCTTGCTTGGGATTTTCCCCGCGCGCTAACAGCGGCATCGCAACATTCTCCAGCGCGTCGAACTCCGGCAAAAGATAATGGAACTGCCAAACAAATCCGATTTTGCGGTTGCGGAAGTCCGCCGCCGCTTCGTCGGATAACGATTTCAACGAGAGTTGCGCGCAGTATATGTCACCATCGGAAGCCCTATCAAGAGTTCCCAGCACATGCAGCAGCGAACTCTTCCCAGTGCCGGACTCGCCGACAATCGCCAACATCTCTCCCTTCCTCACCTGGAAGGACAAATTTTCAAAGACCACCAGAGGGCTCTCGCCGGTCCGGTATTCCTTCTTCAGGTTCTCGACCTGAAGCACAACTTCAGCTTGGATTATTGGATGCACATGCCCTCGTGAAAGGAGCAATGCGCAGCCAAGCCAAAACCGCGGTTCGCCACTGTTTCAGCCCATCGGCCAATGGCTCTGCCTACAATAATTAGACCACTTTCGACAAGAGGCAGTGTGGTTACCGAAGTGTACAGATGCGTTACTGTGCAAGGAATTGCAGTGCGGGAGCGGGCAATAGGCAATAGGCAATAGGCAATAGGCAAAACCTGAGCATGATGGATCGTCCTATTTCCGTTTCGCGATCGCCCCATGAAAATCGACGAGACACGCAGGTCCTCCCAACGTTGGCCTATTGCCAATTGCCTATTGCTTATTACCGCCTCACTCATATCTCAAAGCCTCTGCAGGCAGAATCCTAGCTGCTGACCAGGACGGATACACCGTTGCCAGCAAAGAAACGGCGATGGCGGTTCCTGCCACGATTACGCCATGCACGGCCTTAGGAGCGAATGGCACATAATCAATGGAATAGACCTCAGCGGAGAGGTGAATCCAGTGATAGTGTCCGCCCAAATACGAGAGCACGTATCCGACCACTAAGCCGATAGCTGTTCCCACGATTCCGATCAGCAGACCTTGATAGGTGAAGATTCGCCGGATTTGGGATTTGCGCGTTCCCATCGACATCAACACCGCGATGTCTTTGGTCTTTTCCATGACCATCATGGTTAGTGAGATAAGGATGTTCAGCGCGGCGACGAAGACGATCAGGCTGATAGTGATAAAGGTCACGACACCTTCCGTTTTCAGAGCTCGAAATAGGGAGCGGTTCTGCTCTTCCCAGTTCGTAGTCATGAATCCCGGCCCCGCGACATTCTCGATCTCAGTGCCGATCTGGGGAGCTTTGTAGATGTCGTCTACCTTGACCTCAATTACCGAAATTACATCGCCGAGCCCAAACAAGACTTGCGCATCTTCGAGCGCGATAAGTCCCCAGGAGCTGTCATAGTCGTAAAAACCCGACTTGAAAAGTCCTGCCACTCTGAAGCGTCGAAAGCCGGGAACCATTCCGAAAGGAGTCAGATTATTTTGTGGGCTCGTCACCAGAACTACAGATCCCACGGTAGCTCCAATGTTGTCGGCGACATCTGAACCGAGAACAATGGGTGGATACGTCGATGCTGTCGCCTCGGTCGGCGAGCCCGATCCGTTCACGAACGATTCACTAGCTTTCAATGGGTCAGCTGAACCCACACTCACGGCTTTCAGCAAGTCACTTACCTGGACCTCATAACGAGGGACAATGCCTTTAAGAAGCAATCCGCTGGCGCGAGCCCCGCGGGAAACCAAGACCTGCTCATAGAGCGCAGGCGCGGCGGCAACAACATGCGGCTGATGCCGAACTTTTTCCAGCAGCGGACGCCAGTTGCGGATGCCATCGGCCTGAGCACGTTCCAATCCAATGTGCGCAGTGGAGCCAAGCAGACGATCCTGAAGATCCTGGCGGAAGCCGGTGTTGATGGCGAGAGCAATGATCAACGACGCGACACCGGCAGCAACGCCGATGATCGAAATGACAGTGACGACGCCAATAACGGCCTGGCGGCGTTTTGCCCGCAGATATCGCGCCGCGATGAAGAGCTCGAAAGTCACTCGCAGAGCAGAATACTAAAAACCTGCTTGTGAGTAAGCTGGCGAGTCTCACGCCACGTTTTCTTCTGCGTCCTTCGCCATCACAAAGAAGACATGACCTTCCTTCACGCACTGATACACGATTAGTCCGCCCACCTGCTGCGGGTTATCCCGTTTTGTCACCTGAACGCGGTAGTCCATAGGAAGAGGACGGAGTGGGCCTTGTCCGCAGATGGGACACTTACCGCGGAGTGGAAGGGGTTCCATGGGGCGCCTCAAGAACCGTTCAGTTCGAGAGTAGTCGTCTGCTCGCCCGAGTAGATGGGACAAGTTGCGCCTCCTATTCAGTGCACGTAGATAAAAGGCGTGAACAGTTCATCCGCAACGCCAGTCAAATGCCTCGCATCTCACGGCTTTCAGGTGAATCATGAGCAACTCCGAACTAATTGCCGCGAAAGTGGTGCGAGTCCCGACGGGTATTGCCAACTGCTACATCCTCGGCAAGCGTGAGCGATGGGTCTTAATCGACGCCGGAACGGAGGGCAACGCGAAGAACATCCTGCAAGCTGTGGAAGACCACATCGGGAGTGACATGCCTCCCGCGGCGATCTTTCTTACCCACGGACACTTCGATCATGCCGGCTCTGCGCGCGAACTCGCCGAGCACTGGGACGTGGCCATTTACGCTCATCGTCTCGAGACCCCGTTCCTGAATGGAACCAGCAAATATCCGCCGCCGGATCCGACCGTCGGCGGATTCATGTCGCAGGTGATTCGCTTTCTGCCGAATAAGAAGATAGATGTCGGCCCGAATCTGCGCGAGTTCAGCGCCGGACGTGTGCCTGCGTTGCCAGAATGGGAAATCATCGAAACCCCCGGGCACTCGCCTGGACATGTCTCGTACTTCCGTAGCGAGGATTCCGTACTTATCGCCGGCGATGCTTTCTGCACCGTCAATCAGAACTCGATGGTGGATACGCTCCAGCAGCGGCAGAGCGTCTCGATTCCGCCGCCGTATTACACCTGTGATTGGCAGGCTGCGGAGCGCTCCGTGAGAACGCTTGCCGAGTTGCGTCCTAAGGTTCTCGCCGCCGGCCATGGCATTCCAATGCGCGGCGCCGCAGCGACCACGCAATTGCGCGCCCTCGCCAACAACTTCCCAATTCCGGAAGATGGACGCTACGTGCGCGAAGCTGCGCGAACCAACGAAAGCGGAATCGTGTACCTGCCGCCGCCGGCTGCTGATCCAGTCAAAATTGGAGCCTGGATTGCCGCGGGTGCAGGCGTTGGAGTTGCCGCTGGAGTGATTCTGCGCAAGACTTGGCCAAGCCGCTCAGAAGAACACAGACTCGAAGACGCCGCTTAGCACTTCGCTTGTCATTCCGAACGGAGGCTCACGCGCAGTTTGCGTGAGCAGGAGTGAGGAATCCCTACGATCTCCCATGAACTTCAGGTGTAGCAGTTTGTATGGATTCCTCAGGCCGAAACACTGGCCTTCGGAATGACAACAGAAGAACCTACGCCAGCACCGCGCCGCCGTTCACGCTCACAACACTTCCAGTCATAAACCCAGCATGTTCGGTACATAAGAAAAGAATGGGCGCTGCGATCTCCTCCGGTTTGCCGACGCGTCCCAGAGGAATGGCTGCGAAGACACGATCGCGAGTCTTTGGATCTTGCAGCGCTGGCTCCGACATGTCAGTCTGCACCCAGCCTGGCGCCACGCAATTGACATAAATTCCATCGCGCGCCAGTTCGGTGCTGAGACCGCGCACCATGCTGATCACCGCACCTTTGCTGGCGGCGTAATCGCAATGGAAGGCTTCTCCTCGCTGACCGGCGGTTGAGCTGACGATGACGATTCGTCCAGCAACTCCGCCACTCCGGCCCTGGCGCTTCATCTGCGCCACGCTGTACTTGATGAGGCCGAAGACGCTGTCGAGATTGATGGCAATCGTGCGCTGCCAGTGGTCGTCACCCATCTGATCGATGGGCAAATCGCTCACCGGCCAGATGCCGTGATTCGCAACCAAACAATCGATTCTTCCGAATTTCTTGACCGCGAATTCGACTAACTGCTTCGCTTGTTCCGCCGATGACAACTCCTGCTGCACGGCAACACAGACCTGCGCTCCGCACTCGGAGACAATCTGCTCGGCAGCATCCTTCGCCTTCCGATAATTGAAGAGGACCTTCGCGCCGGCAGCGCAAAACATTTTCACCGCAGCGGCGCCAATGCCCCGCGAGCCTCCGGTGATGAGCGCAACTTTGCCGGCCAGCGAAAGCTGGATTCCATTATGGGAACGATCTGCCATCAGAGGAGAGCGATCACTTCGATCTCGACCAGCGAGTCCTTGGGTAGGCGTGCGACTTCAACCGTGGAGCGAGCCGGTGAGATCTTGCCGTCGCCCGACAGGTATCGCGCGTAGACTTCGTTCATCTTCGCGAAATCGTTCATGTCTTTCAGGAAGACCGTCGATTTGACGACCTTATCGAGGCTCGTACCCGCAGCCGCGAGGACGGCAGAGATGTTCTTCAGCACCTGATCCGTCTGCTCGACGATGCCGCCTTTGATCATGTTGCCGCTGGGATCGAGCGCCACTTGTCCGGAAGCGAAAACAAATCCTCCGCACTTCACCGCCTGAGAGTAAGGACCAATCGCCTGCGGCGCGCGTTGTGTGCGTACCTGTTCTTTCATGCGAACCAGATTAGCATTCGGAAGATTACATCCAGCGATCGAGATTCAAAGCGACTGTCGGCGCTGAAACCTCACGCCAGGGTGATTTACTTCCTGCGCTCAAAACAGGAGCCAAGGGAAGCACTGAGCGAAGCGCGAATACCGGTCTCAAACATTGCGACGATCTCATCCGATCTCATCAAATCTCATGCGATCTCATCAGATATCTCATGGGAGCGGATGACATATCTCATGCCTTTGATCTCATCCGATCTCATCTGATCCCATGAGATCTCATCCATCGATTCGCTCCGGCTCACAAGAGCAGGGCCAGCCAGATCGGAAAGAAGCGTAGCCAACCTGCTGGAGCTGTAAGCCGAATTATCATGCCAAGCATCCATTTTTCAGCCTTATTTACTGTGCTATGACGTTTCTGAAAGAAAGTCAAGCGAATTCATCGCGCATCGGGAGTCCCGTTTTGGAACTCGCCCGAGATAGTCGATCGAGAAGCTCGCGCCCCGCATGTGAGTTTTCTGCTATTTGCTAAAAGAAGGGGAGGCGGAAGGGATTAGCTGCGCCGTTTCTCAGCTCCGGCTTTCGCCGTGGAAGCGCGCGGTGTCCGCCGACGATCGCCCGTACCATCCAATGCGAAGTCCATGCTGCCGACGACGTGCAGACGTAGGAAGTTCGTCGAACCACTAGCAGTACGCGTTCCGGCGACGATGCCAATAACGTCGCCGTTGTGGACGATTCCGCGTTGCCACAGCAGACGCTCAGCGCCCCGCACCATGTCTTCGGTTGCCGGCGTGTGATCGCACTGAATCGGAGTGACTCCCCAGAGCAGGTTCGCGCGGCTGCATACTGTGGGGACGTAAGAGAAGGCGTAAATGTCCGTTTTGGGACGGTACTTGGAGATGAGTCGCGCCGTGGTCCCCGTTTCGGTATAGACGGAGATAGCACGCATATCGAGTTCCTGGGCAGCGTGCGCGACGGATTCGCAAATCGTTTCCGAAATCGAGAGCTTGCCGTTGGAGCGGCGGCGATGCGCGGGTTCAGCAGCAACCTGAGCTTCAGTTTCGCTGACGATCTTGGCCATCATGCGGACAGCCTCACGCGGATATTTGCCGCTGGCCGTTTCGGCGGAGAGCATCACTGCATCGCTGCCGTCGAAGATCGCATTAGCAACGTCGCTGGCTTCCGCGCGCGTAGGGCGCGGATTCTCGATCATCGATTCCAGCATCTGCGTCGCCGTGATTACCGGCTTGCGCCAGGCTGCCGCGCGGCGAATCACGTGTTTCTGAATGATGGGAACTTTCTCGGGCGGCATCTCCACGCCGAGATCGCCGCGCGCCACCATCACCGCATCGGAAATCTCCAGAATCTCTTCGAGATGCTCAATCGCTTGCGGTTTCTCCAGCTTCGCGACCACCCACACATCGGCGTGCGCCAGACGGATCTTTTCGCGAACCGCCTGTACATCGGCGGCGGTGCGAATGAATGACACCGCGATGATGTCCACGCCGTGCGCGAGGCCAAACTCAAGGTCCTTTTCGTCTTTTTCCGTGAGCGACGGAACGCTGACAATGGTTCCCGGCAGATTGATTCCTTTGTGCTCGCCGAGCATGCCACCGTTGACCACGTCGCATTCCACGTCGTCGCCCTGAATGGAACGAACACGCAGCTCGATCAGTCCGTCCGAAAGCAGGATGCGAGCGCCGGGCTGAACTTCGCGGCCAAGCGTCTTAAATGTTGTGGAGATTACGGTGGATGTTCCGGAAACATCGCGTGGAGTGATGGTGATGCGAGAACCAGCTTTCAAAGCGACCGGCGTGCGGTACTTCAAACGCCCCGTACGAATTTTTGGCCCTTGCAGATCCTGAAGTATGCAGATGGGTTTGTTTTCTGCTGTCGCGATCTCGCGGATAGTCGCAATTAAGCGGGCCTTCTCTTCATGTGTTCCGTGAGAGAAGTTCAGGCGGGCAACATCCATGCCGCTGCGGATCAGGTCGCGAATCATCGAGGCTGAGCTGCTCGACGGCCCTAAGGTACAAACAATCTTGGCCTTGCGTTTCGTGGTAGCGGGTGGCGGGACTAGTGGAGAAGCTGTCATTACGTTCTGGGATCATTTTTATCCTAAATCATTTCACAAGGCATGGAAGATCGTAGGGTCTGCGGGAGTACGCAAGAAAATCGATTGAGAAGGAGCTGCCAGCTACCAGCTGCCAGCTTCCAGCTAACACCAAAAAGCATGGCGAGAAGATTCGCGGATGCTGGAACGCGCTGATTGCGCGAGAGAATTACAGAAGGTTTATCTTTCCGCTTTTGCTGGTAGCTGGCAGCTGGTAGCTAGAAGCTAGTAGGCAGCACAGCAGCTCTGACTCTCATCTCATGATTTTGCGCAGGTGCTCACCTCGCCTGCCGATCCACGGGCCCTATGTCTGAACTAGCTGTTGGTCAACTTATCCTGTTCGTACTCATCATTCTTGCTTCTGCTCATCTTTTTGGCGGTTTGTTCGCGCGCCTGCGGCAGCCGCGAGTGATTGGCGAGATTCTGGGCGGACTGCTGGTCGGTCCATCGCTGTTGAAGCTGCAGGCGGGCACAAGCACCGCGCTCTCGCGTCCTGCGCTCGATGTTCTTTACTGGATCGGGCTGCTCATGCTGATGTTTCTCTCCGGGGCGGAGACGCAAGGACTCTTTCGCCGAGAAGAGCGCAAGCCGGTCGCATGGATCGGAATTGTCGGCACAGGATTGCCGTTCATCATTGCGCTGCTCTTGAGCATGCGTCTGAAGCTCGATTCCTTAATGGGAACGGCACAGAATCGATTTGCCCTGGTGCTGGTGATCGGAATCGGCACGGCAGTGACCTCGATTCCAGTAATCTCGCGCATCTTCCACGATTTGCACATCCTGCACACGCGATTCGCGAAGTTGATTCTGGGCGTCGCCGTAATGGAAGACGTAGTGCTCTGGGCAGTGCTGGCCATTGCGACCGCCCTCGCAGAGTCGAAGGCGCTGCCCACGCACGTAATTGCCCAGCGCGTGACGCTTACACTTCTGTACTTCGCTGCCGGACTTGTGCTGTTCCCTCGACTCGCGCGAAAACTGCATCAGGCGCGCTGGAACATCTTTGCGCAGCATTCGACCACCGCATATCTGATCCTGCTGCTATTTGCTTATGTAGCGCTCGCGGCGGCGATGAATGTGAGCCTGGTGCTCGCGGCCTTTCTTGCCGGCTTCGCGGTGCCGAATGATTCGCTGCGCATGACGAAATCTCTGGATGAAGTGAAGGGCGTCGCCTTTGGCTGTTTTATTCCGCTGTATTTCGCGCTGGTGGGATACAAGCTCGATCTGGGCAAGACCTTCAATCTGACGATGGTCGCCGGATTTCTCGTTGCGGCTTGCGTGATCAAGTTGATCTCGGTGCTTGCTGGTGCGAAGCTCGCAGGATTCTCTATCCCGAGCTGCCTTAATCTGGCAATTGCCACGAACGCGCGCGGAGGTCCGGGCATCGTGCTCGCCAGCGTCGCGTATGAAGCGGGCATCATCAACGCGCCGTTCTACACCACCCTCATTCTTTTGGCCGTAATCACCTCTCAGGCAGCCGGAGCATGGCTCGAGCACGTCCTGCATAAAGGCAAGCCGCTGTTGACTGAGAGTGCGGAAGAAGATGTTGTGAAGGTAGCTCAGCCGGATGTGCTGGCGGCATAATCTCAGGCGCGATAGTTGTCGGACCGACGCGCGCCCTCGCGCGGGTTTTCGTTTCGGGGCCGGTAAATTGACTCGCGACCAGAAACCCGGCCGAGGGCGGCCGTAGGTCCTGACTCCCTCGCCCCCTGAAAGCTTCCAAGCTGATAAACTTCCTTTAAGCCTCTTACGTACCCAGAAACATGCCCCATCCTCGATCGAAAGCTGACGCCATTCTTGCTGAGCAGGAGCCGAATACCATGGCGATTGTGGCCCCGGTGGTCGGCTGGCTTGTGCCCGGAGCCGGTCATCTGATCCAGCGGCGCTGGGTGCGCGGACTCATTCTTATGGCGTGCGTATTCGCCATGTTCGTTCTCGGCGTGCTGATGGAAGGTAAAGTCTATGGCCCGAACGGCGGCGATCTGCTCGATATGCTCGGCTTCGTCGGCGATCTCGGCGCCGGCGCTCTCTACTTTGTTACGCACATGATGGACTGGGGCAAGGGAGCCATTCAGCTGGCCTCCGCCGACTACGGCACCAAGTACATCATCGTTGCCGGCCTTCTGAACGTTATCAGTGCCGTGGACGCCTACGACATCGCCATCGGGAAGAAGGAATAGGACGATGCAACTCTCCCACTTCAGCGCCGCGCTCATCTTCGCCTTCTTCGCTTCGATCGTCTTCGGCATCACCCAGCGCACAACTCCGCGCGACATGGCCCAGTACGGTGCCAAGTGCTTTGCGTTCTTCGTTGTGGGTACGATTGTGGCTAGTTGGGTGATGTGGGTGATTAAGCACTAGCCCGGTGCTTTGTCGTTTTAAGTTCGCATTCAACGCCCACAATCACTGTCATCCCTCTCAGCGCCGCGAAAACGCTTTCACTTTTCAAGATTTGTTTTTGCGCTGAGGGGGACCTGCTGTTCCTCGCATGGTCACCGACAGCAGGTCCCCGCGTGCGCAACAGCAGCTTTTAGACGATTCTTGCAGCGTCGCAGCGCTCGCAGGGATGACAGTGTTTGAGGTGAAAAGGCGCAGCTAAGCGAGTCCATTCTTCCGGCGCGTCACACAACCTCCTTTCCACTCTCCTCCGGCTTGCGAAATAAGCGTATCTTTACTTCTGATAACCCGGCCCGGGCTCCATTCGTCAGGACTGCGCATGAACATCCTCCTGCTCTCCATGCCCGATTCCTTCGAGCACATGCCTACCGTTGCCATTCGCATGCCCAACGGCGCATTGGCTTCACTCGCGGGAAATGTTGACTTCCATCACCGTGTTGCTGTGGCCGATTTGATTCTTGTGCAGAACAATGTGCGCGCCACGATTGAAAGGCTGATGGGTGAACTTGATCCCGAGATTGTCGGGCTCTCGGTAATGACCTTTCAGCGCAAGACTGCATTGAAGATTGCCGACCTGCTGCGCTCGCTAAAGCCGGAGGTAAAGATCGTGATGGGCGGTTACGATCCCAGCCTCGCTCCCGAAGCCTACGAGTACACAGGTTCCAATGTGGACTTTATCGTTCGCGGCGAGGGGGAGATTACGTTTCGCGAGCTCGTGCGCGCCATCGAGAATGGCGAATGCTTCGAGCAGATCGCTGGCCTGTCATTTCGGGAAGGTGGCGAGTGGCACGAGACTCCTGCCCGCGGCGTACATAGCCTCGAAGGCGACGAGATTCGACTCCCGAATCGGGACTCGCGGATTCTGCGCGGCTATACGATGCTGGGAAGGCAAGTTGATGTAATCGAAACCTCGCGTGGCTGCACCTTCGATTGCAGCTTCTGCTCGATTATCCAGATGCGCGGACGAAACTTCCACACATACTCGTTCGACCGCGTGCTCGCCGACATTCGCGACGCTCGCGAACATGGCGCTCAGACGATCTTCCTTGTTGATGACAACATCACTCTCAACGTGCATCGCTTCGAAGAGCTGTGCAAAGCCGTAGTCGCTGCCGGCCTGAACGATGTCGAATACATCATCCAGGGAATGACCTCGGCGATTGCGAATCATGGCGAGACGCTTGCGCCGCTCATGCGCAAGGCGGGATTCAAGTATGTCTTCTTGGGAATCGAGAACATTCTTGAAGACGATCTCCAATTTCTGCGTGCCAGCTCGAAGAACATCCTGCGGGACAATGGGCAGAAGATCGGCAATGCCACCATGCGCGCCATCGAGCATATTCATCGCAACAAGATGTATGTAGTCGGTGGCTTGATCGTGGGCAGTCCCGGTGACACTCGTGAATCAGTGGAAGCGAATCTGCGCTTTGCGCAACGCTACATCGATTGGCCGTACATTCAACATCCCACACCGTATCCCGGCACTCCCATGACGGTAGATTTCCGGGAGCGCAATCTCATCATTAATGAACGCGTTGAGGAATACGACGGAACCACTGCAGTCGTACGCTCGGAGAAGCTGCCGGCCGAAGAGATTGAATTCCTGCGCTGGCGCGCCGAGCGATGGATGAAGCTGTCGCATTTCCCCATCGCGCTCGTCCGGAATCCCAAGTTTGTTCTAAAGCAGGGGATCAAGATGCTGCTGCACACCTTCCGCGGCTGCACCTGGCGCACGCTCCTGGGCCTTGAAGACGAGCGCAAGGCATTCGAGCGCTACAGAGCTATTCGCATGCAGGAACGTGTGTATATGTGACAGAACCGGCGCCGGTACCGGGGTCCCCGACAGACGCCGGTGTTGCGGCTGTTGGGGTGGGATTGGCGCTGGGTCGGAGATGGCCGAATGGCCAGCTCCGAGTGACACGACTATGTTGGAAGTATCGAGAGCGCAGCCGCAACCGCGCGGCTGCCCCAGCGGCTACCCTCACCCCAACGGCCGCAAAATCGGCGTCTGTTGGGGGCCCCGATACCGCCGCCGGTTCTGTTGTAATTTCCCTTGCGGCAGTTCACAATATTCACAAACCCTATGTCCCAAGTTTTGATGGTCGAAGACCTCGACAGCGACGTGCGCGAACTGCAAGCTGCTTTGCGTGAAATTGGCGATTTTGAGCTGCGCAGCTATCGTGCTGCCTCGCAGGCCGTCGAGCATCTTTCGTCGACGTTCCAAGAGGGTAAGGAGAAGCCGAAGCTCATCATTGTCGACTTGAATCTGCCGAATTCGAGCGGATACGAACTCCTCAGGTACTACCACTCCCATCCTAACTGCCACGAGATTCCCCTCGTTGTTTGGTCCGTTATGGACGGTGAAACCGACCAGAAGCTGACCACATGGATGGGAGCGAAGAAACTCATCTCTAAGAACAGCGGACCGACGACATTGAAGAAGTCGCTCGCAGCTTTTCTTGCGCCGGAAGCAAACAAACAATCGGCCCAGCGCGTCTAGGCTCCGCAAGTTACTGACGTTGCTGGATGAATCTGCTCTTGCGGTCCAAATCTGCCGCGAGCGACGGAGCAAAATACCGTCGTTCTTCACCATGTAAGTCACTGAATCTTCGTTGAAATTTCCACACTTATCGTCTTTGACTCCGCCGAAGATTTCTGGTTTCATTTTGGGAACGGGACGGTAAAACGGCCGGGAGTCGACGCTGTTATGGAACGAGGAAGACCAAGATGAACGCGATGCGGACGATCTCCGATTTGGCTAATTACAAGATGTTCTGATTCCAATTTTGAAATCACAACATATTGTGGTGCTAACAGCGAAAAAGAGCTGCAAATAACAGCTAAGTCTTTGATTGTCTTATCAATCCTGTGCGAAGAGGGAGGGGGGAGGGGTACCAGGAACGCAAGATCGGCTGTTTGCTTATAATCACTGTTTTGCCTCAAGCTCTCTAATTCGCGAGAGAAGGCTACACCCAGCCTGCGCCCCGGGGGTTCCATGAGTAAACTCGCAGAAATTCTTCAGAAGAACGAGTCTGAT
The DNA here is from genome assembly GCA_035764005.1 of Terriglobales bacterium. NCBI lineage: Bacteria > Pseudomonadati > Acidobacteriota > Terriglobia > Terriglobales > Terriglobales bacterium. Next base: position 18,883 of record DASTZZ010000019.1, on the reverse strand, counting down.
TTACTTTCCGACTGGATGAACGAGCAGCTTGCGGCGGTGCGTCGTCGCGACTTGATGAATGACGTCGATCTGCAGGCGCAATCCGCCGAATTGCTGCGCGCTATCACTCAGGCAGCGAAGAACGGCAACGTTACCGAACTCTCGCGTAGCGAGTGGACGCCCGTGCGAGATCGGCTGACTGAGATCTCGTCATCGCGTGCCAAACAAGGGTTCAGCCCGTCGGAAACAGCGACATTTGTCTTCTCGCTCAAGCAGCCACTGTTCAGGCGGCTTCGATCGGACCTGGCAAAAGATCCCGAGGCCCTGTTTGCGGAGATCTGGAACGCGAACGTCATGATCGACAAGCTTGGGCTTATGACCACCGAAGCTTACGTGAAAACCAAAGAACAGTTGATCGCGAAGCAAGCGGAAGAGATGCTCGAACTTTCCACTCCGGTGGTAAAGCTGTGGCAGGGGATCGTTGCTATTCCTCTGATTGGCACGCTCGACAGCAATCGAACGCAGGTCGTAATGGAATCGCTGCTGAGCACGATCGTGGCCACAAATTCGAAGGTCGCGGTAATCGACATCACTGGCGTGCCTGCCGTAGATACGCTCGTCGCGCAGCATCTGCTCAAGACCATCACGGCCGCGAAGCTAATGGGAGCTGAGTGCATCCTGAGTGGCATCCGTCCGCAGATTGCGCAGACCATCGTTCACCTCGGCATCAATCTAAGCGACGTGATTACAAAGGCGTCTCTCGCCGACGCTTTGGCGCTGGCTCTGCAGAAGACCGGCAAAGCTGTCGTGAGAATCGATCGCGCGAATCAAAAACCAGGCGAACGCAAAGACGGAGTCGACGATAAAGAACTAACGGAAAAGAAGGGAGCGTAGCTCGTGGAACGCATCCCCATTCTCCGCATGGGCAATTTCCTGCTGGTCACGATTCAGGTGGATATGCATGACCAGCTAGCCCTCACCCTGCAGGACGATCTCACTAGTGCAATTTCGAAACACGGCTCGCGCGGTGTGCTGATCGATATCTCCTCGCTCGAGATCGTCGATTCGTTCATCGGACGCATGCTGGCCAACATCTCTGCGATGGCTAGGATTCTCGACGCGCAAACGGTTCTTGTAGGAATGCAGCCTGCTGTGGCGATCACACTCGTTGAGCTGGGCATGTCGATGCCGGGAGTGAGGACAGCTCTGAACGTGGAAGCCGGCATGGAATTACTGCGAGAGTTGGTGAAAGCGCACCACCTGGAGACCGGGGATGATGACGACTCTCAAATCTGAGTCGGTTCCTCTCAGAAGCTCCGCTGACGTGGTCACGCTGCGCCAGAAGGTCCGCGCCTGGACTGCGGAGCTGAAGTTTAGCCTGGTCGACCAGACGAAGATGATCACCGCTTCCAGCGAATTGGGGCGAAACACGGTCAGCCATGGTGGAGGCGGCGCCTGCCTGATGGAGGTCATCAGCAACGACATCCGCAGCGGCCTGAAGCTCACGTTTGAAGATCAGGGACCGGGCATTCCAGACATCGAGCTTGCGCTGAAAGATGGATATTCCACCGGCTCGGGAATGGGATTAGGTCTGAGCGGCAGCAAAAGGCTGGTGAATGAGTTCCAAATTGCATCTAAGCCGGGAGAAGGTACTCGAGTCACTGTAGTTCGTTGGAAATAGCGCCGCGTGTCCCGCGAACAAATCGCAGTCCCCATCTCGGAGAACACCCATGTAAGCGAGGCACGACGGGCGGCCGTACGCCTGGCCCAGCAGTTAGGCTTCGACCCAACTGCTGAAGGGAATCTGGCAATTGTGGCCACCGAACTCGCCCGCAATGTTCTTCTGCACGGCGAAGGCGGTGATATGGTTCTCCAGCCCGTCGAGCACACGGATGTACCGGCAATCGATCTCATTGCGGTCGATCAGGGCCGTGGCATTGCTGATATGGGACTCGCGCTTCAGGACGGATATTCTTCCGCAGGAACGCCGGGCACGGGATTTGGCGCGGTGCAGAGACTCACGTCGAAATGCGCGACGTACACCGCTTCAGCTCAGGGAACAGCAATTCTGGCCAGAGTACACGCCGGTGGAAAACGTGAGTTCGATTGGCCCGACATTGGTTCCGTGTGCGTGCCGGTGGCAGGAGAATCTTTATCGGGAGATGCATGGGATTACCATGATGAGTCGGCTAGGCGCGTGGTAATCGTGGCCGATGGACTTGGGCACGGAGCAGCAGCCTCGGACGCGGCGCAGGAAGCTCTCGCAGCATTTCGCGCCAATGCCCATCGCCATCCGGAAGAGATGATCGCAGCCGCCCATGCCCGCCTGCAGAAAACTCGTGGAGCCGCAGTTGCAGTCGCCGAAATCGATTTCGAGCGGCAGGTGGTCCGTTATTCCGGAATTGGGAATATTGCCAGCGCGATCGTAGGCACGGGAAAAACTCGCAGCATGATTTCCCACAACGGCATCGTTGGCCATCAGACTTCAAGGATTCAGGAGTTCACGTTTCCCTGGCAGGCCGATGCCATGCTGCTCATGCATTCGGATGGAATCAATACCCGGTGCAGTTTGGAGCAATACCCCGGGCTTGCTGCCAAACCGGCGACGCTGATCGCGGCCGTGCTCTATCGCGACTTCAAACGCGGACGCGATGATGCGACCGTGGTAATCAGCAAGGGCAGAAACGCAGCATGAAAAAGTCGTTGGTCACAATCAATCTGCGCTTCGAGCAGGATGTGGTCCTGGCGCGCCAGCGCGCGCGGGAGATCGCCGAATTGCTCGGATTCGATCATTCCGAGCAAATCCGCCTTGCCACTGCTACGTCGGAAATGGCACGCAATGCATTTCGTTATGCCCGCTCGGGAAGGGTCGAATTTCTTCTCGATCGCGACCCGCCGCCCAAGCTCACCATTCGCATCAGCGATTCCGGTCCGGGAATTACGAATCTCGATGAGATTCTCGACGGCCGCTACCGGTCGAGTACCGGATTGGGAAAAGGCATCCTCGGCACCCGGCGGCTGATGGACTTCTTCGACATCCAGACCGACGGCTCCGGCACGGTGATTGAGATGTCAAAGCTGATTTCCGGTACGACTCGTGCGCTCACATCGATGCGCATAGAGGAGATCGCACAGAAGATCGCGCAGAAGCGGCCGGAAAATCCTTATGAAGAGGTGGAGCGCCAGAACCAGGAGCTGTTGCGAACCCTTGCCGACCTGCGCGGGCGTCAGGAAGAGCTTGTTGACCTGAATCATGAACTCGAGGACACAAATCGCGGTGTGGTCGCACTCTACGCTGAGCTCGATGACCGCGCCGATGCGCTGCGACGCATGTCCGACGCAAAGACCTCGTTTCTGTCAAACATGTCGCACGAGTTCCGGACTCCGCTGAATTCCATCTTGTCGCTCTCGCAAATGCTGATGCAGCGGCTCGACGGCGAGTTAACGCCGGAACAGGAAAAGCAGGTCTCGTTCATCCGTCGTTCGGCTCAGGGACTGCAGGAGATGGTGAACGATCTGCTCGACATCGCCAAGGTGGAAGCCGGCAAGGTGGAAGTAAAACCGCGCGAGTTCGAAATCGAAGATTTGTTTGGCGCGCTCCGTGGAATGCTGAAACCGATTCTGCAGACGTCATCGGTGAACCTGGTGTTCGATGAACTTCCTGAGCTGCCCACGATGTACACCGATGAAGGCAAGCTTTCGCAGATTCTGCGCAACTTCATTTCTAATGCGCTGAAATTTACCGAGCGCGGTGAAGTGCGCGTCTCGGCTCATCTGGAGGAAGGCAACTGCATTGTCTTCTCCGTTTCCGATACGGGAATCGGAATCGCTCCCGAAGACCGCGAGCGCATCTTCGACGAATTTGTGCAGGTAGAAACTCACCTCCAGAAGAAAACGAAAGGCACGGGGCTTGGTTTGCCGCTGTGCCGCAATCTTGCCCGTCTGCTCGGCGGCAAGGTCAGTTTGGAAAGCACGGTAGGCTTGGGCTCCACTTTCTCCGTCCGCGTTCCCGCGGCCTATCCGAGCACGAAGTCGCAAAGACAGCGTGACCTCCCCGACCTGGAAAGGGGCCGCGTGCCGATTGTGCTGATCGAAGACAATCGGGAAACCGCGTTTCTGATTACGAAGCTGCTCGAGAACACGGAATTTCAAGTTCTGTCCGCATATGATGCCGAAATTGGCCTTGAATTCGTGACGCGTGCGCATCCGGCGGCAGTCGTCCTCGACGTCCTGCTCGATGGCGAAAGCTCATGGGAGCTGTTGAATCAAATCAAAGCGCGCGACATTCCTGTACTGAGCATGAGCATCACGGATGTCGAAGAAGTAAAAGCATTCGCCATGGGCGCGAGCGCATTCCTGCACAAACCAGTCTCTCGCGAACCGCTGTTGAAGGCGCTGCGCACCATTACCCATCGGGGCACCGTGCGCAAGCTTCTGCTTGTGGAAGACAGTGAACTCGCGCGCTATTCCTTGCGCGAACTGCTAGGTCCGGCGAAAGTCGAGATTATGGAAGCGCGCAGTGGGCGCGAAGGCCTGCGCATGGCGGTGGAAGAGCAGCCGGATGCAATCTTCCTGGATTTGCTAATGCCGGACATATCGGGCTTTGATGTGCTGAACGAATTGCGGACGAAGCGTGAAGCGCGGGAGATCCCTGTCGTCATTCACAGCTCGAAAGATCTGACCGATGAAGAGAAAGCTCGCCTGCGACTTCCACGCGTAACTCTGCTGGCCAAAACCGATACCTCCGGGCCCGAAGCGCTCGCTCATGTAACGCGTGCGCTAGCGAACGTCGGGTTCGACCTTGAAATGTTCGGGGGGCATCATGCCTGAGAGTGGGGCGGTGATCCTGATCGTCGACGATCGTGAGGACAACCGCTACATTTCTTCGCGCATTCTGAAGAATGCCGGCTACCCCGTTGCCGAAGCAACCAGCGGCCGTGAGGCGCTGCAGAAGGTGCTCGAAAATCCGGCACTGGTTATTCTTGACGTCCGCCTGCCCGACATTATCGGTTACGAGGTTTGCCGCCGCATCAAAGCCAATCCGCAGACGGCGAACATTCCCGTTCTGCAAATCTCAGCGTCCTTCGTATCAAGCGAGAGCCGCGTGCAGGCGCTCGACAGCGGGGCCGATGCATATCTCACGCAACCGATGGAACCTGCGGTGCTGCTTGCGACTGTCCGCGCTCTGCTGCGGCTGCGCGAAGCGGAAGCCCTGTCTCGCTTATCTGCCAAGCAATGGCAGTCGACGTTCGACGCGTTGAGTGAAGGCATCGCTCTGATCGATTCAGAATGGCGTGTAGCGCGCTGTAATCGCGCGATGCTGTCTCTGTTCGACAAAACGTACAGCCAGATTGAAAACCAGAATGTCAGGGTTCTACTTCAGCGCGAACTGAACTACGAACTCGATGAACGCGATCTTCCGCGCGTTGCAGCCGACATCAACCACGGACGGCGCTGGTTCTCCCTGCGCCTCGATCCAATTCGGGATCACGAGATTGCGCATGGCGCCATCTTGATCGTTACTGAGATTACCGATCGCAAGCTGGCCGAAGAAGCCCTCCGCGTCTCCGAGCGACTCGCGGCCATGGGTCGCTTAGCAAACAGCATCGCGCATGAGATCAATAATCCACTCGAGGCGCTCACGAATCTGCTGTATCTGCTGAAGACCAGTTCTCTCGATCCTGACAGCACGCAATACGTTCACATGGCTTCGGCAGAGCTTGAGCGCATCGCTCGCATCACCAAGCAGACGCTCGCGTTCAATCGCAACAGCGAGGAACCGGTGGATGTCGAGTTGCCCGAACTTCTTGATGGAGTCGTGACGCTGTTTTCGCCGGAATTTAATCGCAAGGGCCTGCACGTAGTCCGGAAGTATGACGCGCCGCCGATTGTGTCTGCGTTCCCCGGGGAATTGCGCCAGGTGGTCGCAAACATTCTTCGTAACGCCCTGGAGGCTACACCGACCAACGGGAGTTTGATCGTGCACGTGCGTCCGTCCCTCGACTGGAAAAACCTTTCGCAGCGCGGCGTGCGCATCTACATTGTCGATTCCGGGACGGGAATGACGCCGGAAGTGCGGCGAAGCATCTTTGAGCCGTTTTATACGACGAAAGAGTTGAAGGGGTCCGGCCTGGGATTGTGGCTCAGTTTGGGAATCGTCAGCAAACACCGGGGACGGATTACGGTGCGGTCAACGACAAGTTCCGGAAAGAGCGGAAGTTGTTTTTGTATCTTTTTGCCCGCGAAGCAAGCAGAGCAGACCGCACCGCTGAGCAAACAGAACGCAGTCGCATGATTGAGTCACGGGGAAACAGTGCCGGGATTAGGAGATAAGTAGCAGGCGATCGGCCCTAAGCCGCCTCCGCTTGAATTTGCGTACTGCCAATCGCTGTGGACATCTGCAGGAATCAACATGCAAACGAAGAAGCTCTGCAGGCACAGCTTCGCTCTCAGAGTCTTAAGAGAACTTATGTCTGGCAGGACTCGCCAGACACGTTTTATGACCGATACACTCATCCCACGGAAACAGCTCACATTATTCTCGATGGCGAGATGACATTGACTTCACAGGGAAAGAGGCAGACCTATCGTCGAGGAGAACGGTGCGACGTTCCCGCTGGAGCCGTGCGCTCGGCTCGCATGAGCTCAAAAGGCTGCCGATATGTCGTTGGTGAGAGCTGAACGCGGATCACCGCAGTTTCATTTGCCGCAATAACGGTTCATTCCGGTTTCGCTGTGCGATTATGTTGCGTTCTGCGCGAGTGGGTTGGACCGAATATCCGAAATTTCCACTCCGATTACCGCTTGACACAGCCTTCGACCTCCAGTAGTCTGTGTCGCGGCTAAAACGTTTTAATTAAGGCTGTAATGCAGGAGGGCCGAACAGGCATGTCGAACGCATTTTCCAGTATCTGTCAGATGAATCTGGTGAATCCACCGCAGCCCTGTTCGAGTCGCCGCACCCACCGAGTCGAATTCCAGTTCTCCAATAACTCCCGCCTGCATGTATTTGTCTGTGAGCGTCACGCCGCCAATGTGGGTTGTATTGAGAAGGCTCTAGCCAGTAGCGGGGAATTTCCCTCAGACGCTTTTCTGGTCGCGACCTCAACCTGCGAACTCTCGCACCAGAGTTTCCTTCCGACTCGACTCGCCGTTGCCGGCGCTGAATAAATCTATTTGCAGCGTAAATGTTCGAGCACAGACGCCAGTCTGTGCATGCCATCGCATTGCAATCCGAAGGTGGCAAGCCATCCCACAATTCCAGCCGCATAACCGATCAGAACGACATATACAGCCGCTTTGCCCAAGTGAGCCGCGCCGTGTGCGATTGCAATTGATTTGACAGGCACGAGTTGCTGCGCAAATGGCGATGGCAATAACACCAGAACCACAAATGCGAATCCAGCCAAACATAGGACAAAGGTGATCGCCGCGATCGCGGGTGTGAAGTGAAGCTGGCGCTGCATAGACAAGCTCCTCCTGGAGTACAGACTCCGAGCCGAGCAAAGTAGTTCCCGGGAAACTGATTGCGCAGTGAGACGAAAACATCTCAAGTTGGCAATCATCACGTCCCGACATTACTAAAGTGACTCAGCTATCTGGCTTCTACTGAGCGAATTTCCCTTGGATTCGAAATACTTAGCTCATCTCGCAGAGGCGCCGTAGTGTGCTCGCGCGGAGGCAGTGTCCACGTTTGCCGGTCCTGTCCCCATCTCGTCCGTTGCTCGAGGTGCGCGATCTTCGTGTGTCTTATGGAAAAGGTACGTGCGGCGAAGGTGAAGCTGCGGTATCCAATCTGAGCTTCGATGTCGATCCTGGAGAAATCGTGGGAATGCAGGGCCGTTCGGGATGCGGCAAGACGAGCACCGCGCTGGCGATTCTCAAGCTGCTCCCGGCGGAAGCTCGCGTGAGCGGGTCTGTGATGTTTCAGGGCGATGATCTCATCCGACTGTCGGAGCGCGAATTGCGCCGAATTCGCGGTAAACAGATGTCGATCATCTATCAGGAGCCTGCTCTCGCACTGAATCCCGTCATGAGAGTTGGAGATCAGGTTGCTGAGGTCACGCGCGCGCACGGCTCACGGGATGCAAAGGAAGACGTGAATGCGATCTTGCACCGCGTCGGCCTGGAACCAGAGCGGTACTACGTTGCTTATCCGCACGAACTCAGCGGTGGCGAGCGTCAACGCGTGGTGCTTGCGCAGGCGCTCATTTGTAAGCCGCGGTTGGTGATTGCTGATGAGCCGACAGCGAGCCTCGATGGATCGCTCAAGAGCGAAATTCTGCGGTTGATAGAAAGCCTACGAGCCGAGTTCGGGACTGCATTTCTTCTCATCAGCCACGATCGCAGCGTTGTTTCGAGGGCCGATCGTGTGATCGACCTATGCAATCAACAGAAGAGAGTGCCAGCCAGTGCGCAGAGCAGTGTGTCAGAGAAGAGTTTGGCGGCGCGCATTGTTCGACACGAAGAGCCTCTTGTTACTGTGCGCAGTTTGTGCAAGCGCTATCGGACACGCGGTCTATTTGCCTTCGGCCGCTCGGAGAAGCAGGCTCTCGATAGTGTGAATTTCGACCTCCACCGAGGCACGCTGACAGGCCTCGTTGGCGCGTCCGGCTCTGGGAAATCCACTCTTGCCCGCTGCCTCGCTTTGCTCGAGGACGCTGATAGCGGAGAAGTGCTTTTTGAGGGCAACAACCTTCTCAAACTGGCCCGCGGTGAAGCACGCAAGATGCGACCGATGCTGCAGTACATTCCGCAGGACCCCGCAGCGGCGCTGAATCCGCGGTTGTCAGCCGCGGAAGCGGTCGGGGAGCCGCTCTTGATTCAAGGAATCTCCGATGACAAAAAACGCCGCAGTACCGTTGAACAGCTTCTGCAGCGCGTGGGACTGGATCCGTCCACCGCTGATCGCTCCTGTCACGAATTCAGCGGCGGACAGAAGCATCGGCTGGTCATAGCTCGTGCTTTGACGCTTCAACCGAAGCTCCTCATTCTTGACGAATCGTTGTCTGGACTCGATCCGGAAACGCAGGCCGGAATTCTTGCGTTGCTGCGCGGAATTAAAGATCGGCTTGGGATCACGCTATTGCTCATCTCGCACGATCTGGAGCTCGTGTCGTCCGTTGCCGACGAGGTCGCAGCGATGCGCGAGGGACAACTAATCGATCACTTGGACGGGAAGGAAATCCTCGATCAATTCAAGTACTGGCGCGATGATAGCAAGCTCGAGTCCCTGCCAAAACAGGAATTGGTGCTGGCGGAGTCTGAATGAAAGCTGCACGATATTTCGAGCGTCGGCTGGTGCACTCGGCTGCGCTGCTGATCGCGATCTCTGCTTTGGCGTTCACGATCTCGCAGCTTGCGCCCGGCAGCTTTCTCGATGAGATGAGGCTTAACCCGCAGATTTCGGCGCAGACGCTCGCCGGTCTGCGTGCGCAGTTTGGCCTCGATCAACCGCTGCCCGTCCGTTACTTTCGATGGCTTAAGTCGGTTGCCGTTGGGGATTTCGGATATTCGGTGGCCTATAACATGCCAGTCAAAAAGCTGATCTGGGATCGCCTCGGCAACACTTTGCTGCTTGGCGGGGCTGCGATGGTGCTGGCGTGGATTGTGGCGCTGCCGTGTGGGATTTGGAGTGCCTACAAAGCCCATCGATGGATCGATCGCATCTTCGTAGCGTGTTCCACGCTGCTGCTGGGAACGCCGGAATTAGCATTAGCCCTGCTGTTTATGTTGATTGCAGCCCATCTCAGGAATGCCAATAGCGATGCTCCAACAAGCCAACAGGCAGCCGCATCGGCTGTTGCTGAGATTTGGAGTCCGGCTGTCGTCCTCGCGCTGGCGGCCTTTCCGATTCTCTTTCGCCACATCCGCTCGGCGGTGAACGAAACTTGGCACTCGCCGTTCATTCAAGCAGCTAGAGGTCACGGAATCGGGAACATGCGTTTGTTATTCCGACACTCTTTGCCTGCGGCTGCGAATCCATTGATTTCTCTTTTCGGATTGTCTCTTGCGGGCCTGGTGAGCGCATCGTTCCTCGTGGAAGTGATTACTGGATGGCCGGGTGTTGGGCCGCTCTTTCTGGAAGCAATCTACAGCCGTGATTTTCATCTCGTAATGGCCGTCGTGATGCTCTTTTCGGTATTCCTGGTCATCGCGAATCTGATTGCCGACTTGCTTCTCTACGCTGCTGATCCGCGAATGAGGGCGGAATGCTGAGGCAGCGAAAAGTCGCAATCGCACTCGCGATCTTTGCAGCCGCGAACCTTTGCTTACTGCTCGCAGGATTCCTGGCGCCTTATCCGGCAGCAGAGCAGCACCGCGACTTTGCCTATGCTCCGCCGACTCGGATTCATTTCGTAGACGCAAGCGGCCGCTTCCATCTACGCCCGTTTGTCTACTCACCTGTTGCGGTGGATGGCGACGTTTTCTCATATCGGGAAGATCGGGGCACCTCATATCCCATTCACTTCTTTGTTCGCCGTGCTACAGAACTGCAGGCATTCGCGGTTAGGGACCCAGTAAACATTTTCCTGTTTGGAACCGACGGATTTGGGCGCGATATCTTCTCGCGCGTTCTTTACGGCGGGAGAATCTCGATTGCAGCAGCATTGCTTGCGACCTTGCTGTCGCTGACCATCGGTGCGGTTATGGGTGCCATTGCAGGTCACTTCGGAGGGATCGCTGATGCCGGCGTCATGCGGGCTGCAGAACTCGCGCTGGCGCTGCCCTGGATTTACCTGCTGCTTGCGCTGCGCGCCGTTCTGCCGCTGCATCTCGGTACCGCACAGACTTTTCTGCTCATTTCAGCCGTGATTGGAGCTTTGGGATGGGCACGCCCCGCTCGCCTGGTTCGAGGCGTGGTGCTCAGCGCGAGAGAGCGTCCTTTCGTCGTATCAGCACGCGGGTTTGGCGCTTCCGAATGGTACCTTCTGCGCCGTCACGTGTTGCCGCAAGCATTGGGAATCATCATCACGCAGGCGGTTATTCTCGTGCCTCAATTCATCACTGCTGAAGCGACGTTGTCGTTTCTCGGATTGGGAATGAACGAGGTTGTTCCCAGCTGGGGAAATATGCTGTCTGCGTTTCAACACGTTCAGGTGATGAGTTCTTATTGGTGGATGGCGGCGCCGATTATCGCCCTGGTGCTGGTGTCAGGTTCTTACTTTGCACTTGCCGATGTATTGGATGTCGAACGTATCGAGGCGGGAAAGACCTATGCGTAGAGAACCTAGATATTTGTTACGGCTGCCGACGGCGCTTGTCGCGACAAGGAGTAAGCTCAGCAAGTGATTGCAACAGCAAAACCCGAAAGGGAACAGCAGAGCGTCTGGAATGACGAGCGGCTAGTGCGCGAGTGCCTTGGCGGCAACGAAGAGGCGTGGTGTGCGCTCATCGACAAGTATAAGAAGCTGATCTATTCCATTCCCGTCAAGTGGAATCTCTCCCGCGACGATGCGAACGATATCTTCCAAGCTGTTTGCGTCGATCTCTATTCGGAGTTGTCTCGCCTGCGCGAACCCCGCGCTCTGCCGAAATGGCTGATTCAAACCACGCTGCACAAATGCGCGCGCTTGAAACACAAGCAGAGCCGGTTTGTTGATGACGAAATCACGGATGATCTCATGCCGCTCGGTCCAGGAGCCGACCGGATCCTTGAAGAAGTCGAGCGCGAGCAAGTTCTTCGTGATGCAATCGGCGGTGTGCCGGCGCGGTGTGCGCAAATGATTCGCATGTTGTTCTTCGAATCTCCCGCGCGGCCTTACAACGAAATCGCTGCCGAGCTTGGACTCGCCACCGGATCCATTGGCTTCATCCGGGGACGCTGCCTCGATAAACTTCGCAAGCAGCTCGAAGCGCTGGGATTCGCGCGAAAGAGGCGCCGGTGAGCGCTACCGCATTCAGCGCACGCGAGGAGTTGCTGCGCTCGCTTGCGGAATCGTCCGATGCAACGCGGCGCCAGGAATTGATCGAGCAGCATCGATCAGATCTCTCGCCCGAATTCGCGATTCAACTCGCCGATGCCGCGCGAGAACGCGTACGCGTCAACACCCAGCAGGCGCTGTCACTCGCAGAAGCTGCCGTCGCGGTTGCTCAGATTGTCAGTGACGAACGATCACTCGCCTATGCAACCCGGAACAAAGCGAACGCGCTGTATGCGATGGGTCAGTATCGAGATTCGATCGAGCTGCACAAGTATGCAATTGCAGCCTGGGAGAAGTTAGGCGAAAACGCCGAGCTTGGACGCACTCTCAGTGTCTCGATTCTTCCGCTCACGCTCTCTGGGGAGTACGAACAGGCGTTTGCCGCTGCCGACCGCGCACGCAAAATCTTTAGTGCCGCCGGCGATGAGCTGCGTTTAGCTCGGTTGGAAATTAACGTCGGCACCGTGTTTTACCGGCAGGACCGGTTTTCTGAGGCGCTCGCCTGCTATCGCCGTGCATATGACGTGGTTCTCAAGCATGGGAATACGGAAGGCATCGCTGCTGTTCTGAGCAACTTGTCGGTGTGTCTCATTAGCCTCGGCGAATTCCAGCAAGCACTCGACAGCTATCAGCACACGCACGATTACTGCACGAAGCACAACATGCCGCTGCTGGTCGCGCAAGCGGACTACAACATCGCATATCTCTATTTCCTGCGCGGAGAATACAGTCGAGCCATCGATATGCTGCGCTCGACTCGTCTGCGCTGCGACGAAGTTGGCGACCGCTATCACTATGGCCTCTGCAATCTTGATCTCTCCGAGCTTTACCTCGAACTGAATCTCAGCTCTGAGGCCGCGGAACTTGCACGGCTGGGCTATGCCGAATTTGACAAGCTGGGCATGGGCTACGAAGCGGCGAAGTGCATGGCCTTCGAAGCCATTGCCATGGGCCAGCAGGGCCAGGCATTTCAAAGCCTGAAGCTATTCACGCGCTCGCGTGAAATGTTCGTCAAGGAGAAGAATGAGGTCTGGCCTTCTCTGATTGATCTCTACCAGGCGCTCGTGCTCTTCAACGAGGCTCGTCTGTTCGAAGCTCGGCGATTGGCCAAAGCAGCGTTGCAATTCTTTGATACATCCCTGCTTTCCGGAAAAGCAGTTCTCTGCCGATTGCTGCTGGCGCGCATCGCACAACGCACTAGCGATCTTGCCGGAGCATATCGCGAATGCTCTGCAGCAATCGAGAAGGTGAAAGGCATTCAGGCGCCGATTCTGAAGCACCAGGCGTTTCTGCTGATGGGACAGATTCATTCCAGTTCGGGAAGTCGGAAAGAAGCGTATGAGAGCTTCCGCACTTCGAGGGAGGCGCTGGAGACGCTGCGCGGCAATCTGCGCGGGCAAGATCTCAAGATGGCCTTCCTCAAGAACCGTCTTGAAGTCTATGAGCTGCTGGTCGACTCTTGCCTGCGAGGACAGTACAGCGCCGATTCGCTGGCCGAAGCCTTTGGTTACATCGAAGAAGCGAAATCGCGCACGCTAATGGACCAGATGCTTCAGCCCGTTTACACGGCGGGAGAAGATCACGGGCAAAGCGATCTTGTGCGCCGCATGCGCAATTTGCGCGATGAACTGAATTGGTACTACAGCCTGATTGAACTGGAGCAGTTACGCCCCGAGCAACGCTCGCCGGAACACATCAGGCGATTAGAAGAACAAGCTCGTGCGCGGGAAACCGATCTGATTCGCGTGCTGCAGGAATCGAATCTTGCAGGTGAGAGCGCGCCGCTGCAAGCCGGCAACACTCTTTCCATCGACGAGATACGCGCGGCAATCGCGCCGGAAACATTGATTGTTGAGTTTTTTCAAATCGGAGATCGCATTCTTGCGTGCCTTCTCGGACGGGATCGCCTGCAGATCGTTCCCGTGACGCTGGCTTCGCGCATTGGCAATGTTCTCCGATTGCTGCAGTTCCAGTTATCGAAGTTCCGTCTTGGGAGTGAATACGCGACGGCATTTCGTGATTCTCTGATTCAATCCACGAACGCGCATTTGAAGGCGCTGTACGACGAGTTGCTCGCTCCAGTTCGCGACCGGCTCGATGCGAAGCACCTTCTCTTTGTGCCGCACGCAGCTCTGCACTATGTACCTTTTCATGCGCTATTCGATGGTGAGCATTACCTGATTGATGATCACACGGTGTCGTATGCACCCAGTGCAAGCATCTACGCGGTTTGCGCAAACAACCAGGTAAATACTTCAGGCGCCGCGCTGCTTATGGGAGTTCCGGATCAAAATGCGCCATCGATCCTGGATGAGCTGCGAGCATTAAGCGGCATCGTTCCACATCCGAAGCTGTTTGTTGGAAATGCCGCGAGCGAGTACATCCTGAAGAGCGCCGGCCCGAGCGCGCGGCTCGTCCACATCGCCACCCATGGATATTTCCGGCAAGACAGTCCTATGTTCTCGTCGATTCGCATGGGAAAGTCGTATCTGAGTCTTTACGATCTTTATCAACTCCATTTGCCCGTTGAACTGGTCACGCTTAGTGGTTGCGCCACTGGCCTAAACGTAGTGGCAGCAGGCGACGAGTTAATCGGGTTAGCTCGTGGCTTATTTCAAGCTGGTGCTCAGTCGCTACTGCTCAGCTTGTGGGATGTCCACGACCAGAGTACAGCCGACTTCATGGCCGAGTTCTATCGGCGCTATCAGAGCGGCGAACAGAAAGCGGCAGCAATGCGGGAAGCCATGCTAGCGGTGAGAAAGAGCTACCCCCATCCGTATCAATGGGCTCCATTCGTGCTGATGGGCAAGTATTCGGGTTGAAATGGGGAACAAAACTTTTTGTTCTGCCCCTATATTTCAGCTCTGGCTGGAAGCCCTTATGGGCAGTAATAAGTGAAAACCTGATTTGCCCTGACTGACGTTCTGGGAAAAGAGGGCCTTGCTGGGACGGATGGTGAAACGATGAAGCATATCGCGCAGGAAAAATTGGTTGAATTCGTTCGAGAGGTCTTGCCGCAGGCCGAGATAGCCGCCGTTCGCGAACATCTGAATGGCTGCTCGGATTGCTCGCAAACTGTAGCGCTATTTCGCGACGTCCTGCGTGTTGGCGGTAGCGAACTAGCGTACGAGCCGCCAGCGGGAATTATCCAAATAGCGAAAGCGTACTTCGCGAGCGAGCAGAACCGAATTCCGCAGTCAACCACCGCGTTTGAATTGCTCTTCGACAGCCTGGCACAACCCGTTGCTGCTGGCGCGCGTGCAGCTTCTGTCGCGTCGGCCCGGCAGTTGCTGTACCGAGTTGGAACGGTCTACGTAGATATGCGCGTCGATTCTGAGAACAACTCCGAACGCGCGGCGCTGGTGGGGCAGATGCTCGACAGCGCACATCCGAATCACCCGGTTTCTGGCGTGCCGGTGGTGCTGCTCGATGGCCGAAAGAACGTGGCCAGCACGATCAGCAACACGAATGGCGAGTTTCATCTGGAATTCGCTCTGAAGAGCAATTTGCGGCTGTCGGTTACGGTTGGCAATCTGGCGCCGGTTTATCT
Organism: Terriglobales bacterium; assembly: GCA_035764005.1. Taxonomy (NCBI): domain Bacteria; kingdom Pseudomonadati; phylum Acidobacteriota; class Terriglobia; order Terriglobales; species Terriglobales bacterium. The sequence goes on along the minus strand of DASTZZ010000019.1, from coordinate 3,430 downwards.
GCCGATTACAGGCATTAGCGAACGGAAGCGGCCATCGGACCCAAGCCGAGGTCCGAACTAGGAATCGGTTACTTTCGTAATTGGCCGAAGAGCCGATACGGGACATAGACTTTAGTTTCCTCCCCGCTGTAATCCCCATTCGAGATTTGCCGAGACACGTGTCTCTGGAGAAGCAAATGAAGAGCTCGAAAGAACTCGCTCAGCAATACAGCAGATCCAAAGCGGGGATTTCCATCATTCTGGTACTGGCGCTGTTCACGGTTTATGTTCAACCGGGCTTCGCGATCGCGTCGCCCGCGCCGAAAGCCAACGCACAACTTCTCGGCGGTCTATTGGGCAGCGGCGGACTGCTGCCGACGAGTCGATACATTGTTCGCGATACAAAAGGCTTGCTTGGCCTGAACCTCACGTGCCTCGTGTTCGGCTGCAAGGTGCTTGAGGGTATCGGCGATCCTGATGGACAGTTGTTCGTCGTGACTACATCGAGTCTGCTTAGCCCGGTTGTCTTCCTCACCCAGCTTTTGTCTGGAGCCGGTATTACCAACGCCGAGCCAGATCAGGCGGTGAACACGCAGGGAACGACGGTCGGATCAACGCCTGGATACCTAACCGACAAGACACCGGTTTCCTATTACGGCGCGACGGTGTGGGAAGGCTATGTTCTGCAGACGCCTAATCAGATTATCCACACAGCGCAGACGCAATCTGCATTTGCCGCCACTGGAAGCGGTGTGAAGGTCGCCATCATCGACACCGGTGTCGACCCGAATAATACGGTTTTAAAGAGCCAATTGGTGTACGGATACGACTTCACTCGTAATCAGACCGGTGGATCGGAAATGGCCGACATCAACCAGTCCACAGTTGGAGTGCTCGACGGCTCGCAACAACCGGCGCAGGTGAATCAATCGACTGTCGGAGTACTCGATCAGTCGACGGTAGGCGTTCTCGACGGCTCGCAGTTCGCGGCATTTGGACACGGAACCATGACCGCCGGCATCGTACACCTGGTTGCTCCTAAAGCGCAGATCATGCCGCTAAAAGCGTTTAACTCGGCCGGCACGGGATACGCTTCTGACGTGCTGCGTGCCATCTATTACGCAGTCAACCATGGAGCGAAGATCATCAGCATGAGCTTCGACTTCACTAGCCCGTCACAAGAATTGGCCACAGCCATTAACTACGCCACGAATCATGGCGTAATCTGCGTAGCCTCTGCTGGCAATGACGGCAGCATGGAGACGGTGTATCCGGCGAGTTTGTCGAACGTGATCGACGTGGCCTCCACGTCGAACAACAACACGCCCTCGGCGTTCTCGAACTATGGAGCGCCTCCCGTGTGGCTGTCAGCCCCAGGTGAGGCGGTGATGACGACCTATCCGTTCAACACCTATGCGGCTGGATGGGGCACATCGTTCAGCGCGCCGCTGGTCTCGGGGACGGTAGCAATGATGGCACAGTCGAACCCGCTGCTCTTGAACAAGCAGACTGCCGCACAGGCTCTGAGCCACGCGCAGCAGATTCCGTACTCACAGTTTGGTGCGGGTGTGTTGGACACGTATCAGGCTGTCAAGGCCTGGCGGAACAGTCTCGGGCTGTTCTAATTTGGGAACAAGTCCATGGGAATGAGCCTCCATCAGGCGTTTGATTCGTGGTCCCCGCTGCTCCTTCGGGTGAAAGAGCTCGAAGAGCAGCAGGTGACCATGCGCACGGCAGTCATCTGCGCCTTGAATCAACTGCTCGATTTGAAAGACCTCAACACCGGAGTCCACAGCACTCGCTTGGCGGAATGGGCAGTACGCGTAGCCCGCAGGCTGGGAATCGAAGAAGAGAGTCTCTACCAATACGAAGTCGCAGCATTGCTTCACGATATCGGAAAAATCGGCGTGCCCGATGCGATCCTGAAAAAGCCCAGTAAACTCACAGACGACGAGCGGACCATCATGAATAAGCATCCGGAGTACAGCTGGTCGATCTTGCGGCTGTTTCCTGGATTGGAAGAAGCCAGTCTGTTCGCTCTGCATCATCACGAGTCGTACGACGGCGCAGGCTATCCCGGAGGACTCAAGGGAGAGGAAATCCCGTTGGGCTCTCGTATCGTGTCGATCGTTGATGCATTTGACGCGATGATCTCAAATCGCTGCTACCGCAAAGGGCTCGATCACGGAGAAGCGATTCGCCGTCTGAATGCAGGTAGCGGAACGCAGTTCGATCCCAACGTGCTGCGCTGCTTCCTTGAAATCGCCGAACTCGAAGTGGCTGGTGTCTTTGCCGCTACCGGAACGAGCATCACCGCCGTTATCTAAGCGTCACACAAACACCAGGAAGCAAAACAGAAGCACCCACAAGACGGTCATCGCAGCGAAATACCACGTTGCAAGATCGACGGAGATGTACCGTCCCACTGCTGTCCACTTTGTCTGGCGGGCGCCGATCCAAATAAGCGCGAGCACTCCGATGACAATCTGGATAGCGTGAGCTTCGGTCAGCAGGTAAAAGAACGCGACACGCGCGCTCGTGCTCATCGCCAGTCCATGAGCTTGCAGCAGCCGCCAAATCATTGCCTGACCAGCTAAAAACGCCACGCCGAGAGCAATAGCTGAATAAATCCACGCCGACGTGCTCTGCCTGACTGGCGCTTGCGAGGAGGCCACTGCCGATCGCCGGCGTGCCAGTTCCAGCGATAGGCAGCTAAGGATCAAGATGCATGTGTCGAGGACCAATAAGGGAATTGGAAGCGGGAGCGACTCCCATTGCGTGGAATATGCTCCAGCCCCTGCCTCATAAGCCGGGATGCCCCGCCGGACTATCGAGGCGCTGATAAACGCAACAAAGAGCATGACAACGCCGCAAACCCAAAGGCCAAGAGCAAGGCGATAACGCCGGAGCATGGCTGTGGTATAAGCTTGGCGCGCAGTTTAATCAAGCCTGGCTCTTCTATCCGACGATAAAGGAGGTGAATCCGATGGTTGCGACGACAACGCACAAGGCCCATAGCCTGGTCTCGATTCAAGAGTTCACATCTGAACTGCGGAAGCTACCAGCTCCGGCGTTCGACAAAGTCGACGATGTGCATAACTTCCTGCGAATGCATCCGGTGAATCCGGAGACGCTTTCTCCATATCTCGTTTGGGATCGCCAGCACTACACGCGAAATCTCATCGATAAGACGCCTCTCTACGAACTCATTGCGATTTGCTGGGAAGTCGGGCAAGTAAGCTCAATCCACAACCATCGTGATCAAAACTGCTGGATGGCTGCGCCAATCGGACGACTGAAAGTTCAGAACTATCGCGTGCTGTGGCAGGACGAGGCGGCAGGCAAGTGCAATATCGAACCCACTGACATTCTGGAAATGAACCAGGAAAATCCCGTTTCGGTAGATCCTATCGAGCCGGTTCATCGCGTTTTCAATCCAGCCGAGCTAAAC